>JANODH010000342.1:0-2837 GCA_031412595.1 Sphingomonas sp.
GTTTCGTCCGCTGGCTATTTTTGCGTTGGAGTACAGCTGATTATGTTTGACTCATTAAGCGATCGTCTGGGCGGGGTTTTTGCCGCGCTGCGCGGTCGCGGTGCGTTGAACGAAGCTGATGTCCGCGCGGCGATGCGCGAAGTGCGAATAGCGCTGCTCGAAGCCGATGTCGCGCTGCCGGTCGTACGATCGTTCGTCGACAGCGTTACCGAAAAAGCTGTCGGCCAGAATGTGCTCCGGTCGGTCACGCCGGGTCAGCAGGTCGTCAAGATCGTTAATGATGCGCTGACCGAAATGCTCGGTTCGGACGCCGCTGATCTCGAACTCGATGTGACGCCGCCAGCGATCATCATGATGGTCGGGCTGCAGGGCTCGGGCAAGACGACGACGACCGCCAAAATCGCCAAGCGGCTCTCAGAAAAAGAGCGCAAGAAAGTCCTGATGGCGTCACTCGACGTTAACCGGCCCGCGGCGCAGGAGCAGCTTGCAGTGCTCGGGCTCCAGATCGGTGTCACGACGCTGCCGATCGTCGCAGGGCAGCAGCCGCTCGAGATCGCACGTCGCGCGATGAATGCGGCAAAGCTACAGGGTTTCGACGTCCTGATGCTCGACACCGCCGGTCGCTTGCATGTCGATCAAGCGCTGATGGATGAAATGCGGGCTGTTTCGCAGGTCGCGGTGCCGGCGGAAACACTGCTCGTCGTCGATGCGTTGACGGGTCAGGACGCCGTCAATGTCGCCAAGAGCTTCACCGATCAGGTTGCGCTGACGGGCGTGATCCTGACGCGGATGGACGGCGATGCGCGTGGCGGGGCCGCGCTGTCGATGCGCGCCGTAACCGACAAGCCGATCAAGTTTATCGGGACGGGTGAAAAACTCGACGGGCTCGAAGCCTTTCACCCGAGCCGTGTGGCGGGGCGCATCCTTGGCATGGGCGATGTCGTTTCGCTGGTCGAGCGCGCGGCGGAAAATATTCAGGTCGAAGACGCCGAAGCAATGGCCGCGAAAATGGCGAAAGGTCAGTTCGATCTGAACGACCTGCGCCAGCAGCTGAAGCAGATGCAGAATTTAGGCGGGCTTGGCGCGCTGGCGGGCATGATTCCCGGCATGAAAAAGGCGCAGCAGGCGATGGCGTCGGGCGCAGTCGATGACCGGTTGCTCGTCCGCATGGACGCGATGATCGGATCGATGACGGCCAAGGAACGCGCCAAGCCCGAGTTGCTTCAGGCAAAACGCAAAATCCGCATTGCCAAGGGATCGGGCACGACAGTGCAAGACGTCAACAAGCTGCTCAAAATGCATCAGGAAATGGCAGGCGCCATGAAGAAGCTCAAGAAAATGGGCGGCATGAAAGCGCTCATGGGGATGATGGGCGGGGGCGGCGGTGGCCTCGATAAATTGATGGGCGGGATGGGTGTCCCGCCTGGCATGTTCAAGAAATAACCTAATCAATAAAGGAAGATACAGATGGCAGTTGCAATTCGTTTGTCGCGCGGTGGTTCGAAAAAGCGTCCCTATTACAAGATCGTCGTTGCCGATGAGCGCAGTGCGCGCGACGGCAAGTTCATCGAGCGGATCGGCAGCTATAATCCGCTGCTCGGCAAGGACGATGCGAACCGCGTCGTCCTCGACAGCGATCGCGCCAAGCATTGGCTGAGCGTCGGTGCGCAGCCGACCGATCGTGTTGCCCGATTCCTCGATGCCGCCGGCGTTCGTGAACGTGCCGCGCGCAACAACCCGAACAAGGGCAAGCCCGGCGAAAAGGCCGTCGAGCGCAAGGAAGAACAAGACAAGCGCGAAGCCGAAGCCGCCGAAGCCGCCGCCGCAGCGGCAGCAGCGCCGGCGCCTGAGCCTGAGCCCGAAGCTGTTGACGAAGTCGTAGCAGCGGAAGAAGCGCCGGCTGAGCAGGTTGTTGCTGAAGAAGCGGTCGTAGATGAAGCGCCCGTCGAACAGCCACAGGCTGAAGAAGTGGCGATCGAGCAAGTACAAGTCGAAGAAATGGTCGCCGAGGGTGCACCGGTTGAGCAGACTCAAGCCGACGAAACGCCGCCAGCCGACGAAAAGCAGGCCGACGCCTGAGTATGAGCAGTTCCCGCCCCGTCACGCTTGCCGTCATCATCGGTGCGCATGGCGTGGGCGGCGAAGTGCGGCTCAAAGTCTTTGCCGAGAGCATCGGCGGGCTGAAAGCGCACAAGAGCTTCAACGATGGCGCACTGACGCTCAAAGCGCTGCGGGATGGAAACAATATCATCGCGCGCTTTGCCGAAATCCCCGACCGGACGACGGCGGAACGGATGCGCGGGACCGAACTCACCGTCCCGCGCGATGCGCTCCCGGCGCTGGGCGAGGGCGAATACTACCATGCTGATCTGATTGGGTTGCCTGCGGTGTCGACACTGGGCGACGATCTCGGCCGTGTCGTTGCTGTCGAAAATTTCGGCGCGGGTGATTTGCTCGAAATCGAAAAGCGCGACGGTAATCGGTTCATGGTGCCCATGACGGCAGACGCCGTGCCGGACTGGGGAGAGCGCGTGGTGATCGACGCTGCATTTGTTCCTTGAAGTTCGCAACCCAGATTCTGACGCTTTACCCTGAGATGTTTCCCGGTCCGCTGGGCGTCTCGCTGGCAGGGCGAGCGCTTGGCGGGAACATCTGGACTTGTGATGCCATCCAGATCCGCGACTTTGCGACTGACAAGCATCGGTCGGTGGACGACACGCCGGCCGGTGGCGGCGCGGGGATGGTGCTTCGGGCGGATGTGCTTGCGGCGGCGGTGGATCATGCGATTGCAACGCAGCCCCATGCGCCTATCCTTGCCATGACACCGCGTGGGGCAC
>JANODH010000343.1:0-2110 GCA_031412595.1 Sphingomonas sp.
CAAGAGTCACCGGCGTCACGGGCTCAGTCGGAAAGACGGGCACGAAGGAGGCTCTTGCTGCAGCACTCGCGCGGACGCCCGAGGTGAAAGTTCACCGGTCGGTGAAAAGCTACAACAATCACACTGGCGTGCCGCTGAGTCTGGCGCGCATGCCCGCCGACAGCGATTATGCCGTGTTCGAAATGGGTATGAACCACGCCGGCGAAATCGCGGCGCTGACGGCGCTGGTGCGCCCGCATGTCGCGCTGGTCACGGCAATCGCGCCGGCGCATATCGAATTTTTTGAAAGCGAAGCCGCGATTGCCGATGCGAAAGGCGAGATTTTCGCCGGACTAGAACCGGGCGGCACGGCGATCATTCCATTCGACAGTCTGCACCGCGATCGCCTTATCGCGCATGCCAGGCCGCATGCTGAAAACATCCTTACGTTCGGGCTCGGCACTGGTGCCGATGTGCGTGCGCATCAAGCCGTGGCGACGGCGCGTGGCAGTCTGATCACGGCGCGGTTGCCGGGGGCTGAACTGTGCTTCACGGTGGCTCAGCATGGTGCGCACTGGGTTTCGAATGCGCTTGCCGTCATTGCCGCCGTGTCTGCGCTTGGCGCTGATCTGGCTGTCGCTGGTCTGGCGCTGGCAGACCTCGAAGGCATGACGGGGCGCGGCGCACGTTATACGCTAGCGAACGGCGCGACGCTGATCGACGAAAGCTATAACGCAAACGCCGCGTCGATGGCAGCCACGCTCAAAGTGCTGGGGGACGAGCCCGCGCCGCGTCGGATTGCCGTTCTCGGTGAAATGCGCGAGCTGGGCCGTGAAAGCGACGCCCTGCATGCGAGCATTGCCGAGCCTTTGATCGCTGCTGACGTTACCTTTGCGCTTCTGGTTGGGCCTGCCATGGTGCCGTTAGCCAAGGCAATCGAAGGCAAAGTCGAATTTCGCCACGTTGCCGATACAGACGCTGCCATTGCTTTCCTGGCGACAGTCACCGAGAGCAGGGACGCTATTCTGGTCAAGGGCTCGAACGGTGTTGGTCTGTCCGCACTTGTTGCGGCACTGAGGAACGCCTGATGCTGTATCTCCTCGCCGAATATCTTGGCTTTCCCGGTGTCACCAACCTGTTGCGTTACCTGAGCTTCCGCACCGGTGGGGCTGTGGCAACCGCGCTGTTCCTCGGGCTCCTGATCGGGCCGAAATTCATCGGCTGGCTGCGTCTGCGCCAGGGCAAGGGGCAGCCGATCCGCGAGGACGGGCCGCAAACGCATTTCGCCAAGCGCGGCACACCGACGATGGGTGGCCTGCTGATTTTAACAGCGCTCGGTGTATCGAGCCTGCTCTGGATGGACTTGCGCAATCCCTATGTATGGGGCTGCATCATCGTGACGTTCGGATTCGGGCTGATCGGTTTTCTCGACGATCTCGATAAGGTGCGGAAAGCGAGTCACAAGGGCGTATCGGGGCGCGTGCGCTTGCTCGCTGAATTCACCATTGCCGGTCTGGTTGCGTGGCTGATCACGACCTATAACGGCACGGAATTGTATTTGCCGTTTGTCAGCAATTTCAAGATTGATCTCGGCCCGGCCTATATCGCCTTTGCGGCATTCACGATCGTTGCGTTTGGCAATGCCGTGAACTTGACTGACGGGCTCGACGGACTTGCGACGATGCCGGTCATCATTGCGAGCGTGGCATTCATGATCATCGTCTATCTGGTCGGCAACGCGAAATTTTCCGATTATCTCGGCATTCCCTATGTCGCTGGCGCAGGCGATCTGGCGATTTTCTGCGGCGCGATCGCGGGCGCGGGATTGGCATTCCTGTGGTTCAATGCGCCGCCAGCGGCCGTGTTTATGGGCGACACGGGTAGTTTAGCATTGGGTGGCGCACTCGGCGCGATTGCAGTGACCGCGCATCATGAAATCGTGTTGGGGATCATCGGCGGGCTGTTCGTCGTCGAAGCGATGAGCGTTATTATCCAGGTCGGCTATTACAAGCGCACCGGCAAACGCGTGTTCAAGATGGCACCGATCCACCATCATTTCGAACAGCTCGGCTGGCCCGAATCAACGGTCGTGATCCGCTTCTGGATCATTGCTATTGTGCTTGCGCTGGCG
>JANODH010000344.1:0-1832 GCA_031412595.1 Sphingomonas sp.
GATCGGTCCGGCAGGTTATTTGCCGAATGACCGTATCGTGATCGACGCGCTGGTCGCACTTGCTTTTGGTGCTTCGCTCATTTCGATTTTCGCCCGTCTGGGTGGTGGTATCTTCACCAAAGCTGCCGACGTGGGCGCAGACCTTGTCGGCAAAGTCGAAGCCGGAATTCCGGAAGACGATCCCCGCAACCCTGCTGTTATTGCCGACAATGTCGGCGACAATGTCGGCGATTGCGCGGGCATGGCGGCCGACTTGTTCGAAACCTACGTCGTGACGATCGGTGCCACAATGGTGCTGATCGCGCTGCTCGTAAAAGGCGCAGGCGATGCCCTGCTCCCGCTGATGAGCCTGCCGCTGCTGGTTGGCGGCGTCTGCATCGTCACGTCGATCCTCGGCACTTATTTCGTCCGTCTCGGTGGCGGCACGAACATCATGGGTGCGATGTACAAAGGGTTCATCGTGACGGCTGTGACGTCAGCTGTCGTAATCTGGTTCGCCACCAGCTTTGCGCTTGGCGACATGAACGCTGTCATCGGCGCAAACTTAGACGGTAGTGGCGGATTCACCGGGCGTATGCTTTACTATTGCATGTTCCTGGGCCTTGTCATCACGGGCCTTCTGATCTGGATCACCGAATATTACACCGGAACGAATTATCGCCCGGTGCGCTCGATCGCCAAGGCTTCCGAAACCGGACACGGCACCAACGTAATCCAGGGTCTGGCGATCAGCCTTGAATCGACGGCGCTGCCGACGCTGGTGATCTGCGCAGGGATTATCATTGCCTATCAGCTTGCCGGGCTCATCGGCATTGCTTTTGCGGCGACTGCGATGCTGGCACTTGCGGGCATGGTGGTTGCGCTCGATGCTTATGGTCCCGTGACCGACAATGCGGGCGGCATTGCCGAAATGGCTGGCCTCGACGAAAGCGTTCGCACCAAGACCGACGCACTGGATGCGGTCGGCAACACGACCAAGGCTGTGACCAAAGGCTATGCCATCGGTTCGGCAGGTCTTGCGGCGCTCGTGCTTTTTGCGGCCTATACGACCGATCTCGACGAGTTTTTCCCGAATCTGGACGTCGATTTCAGCCTGAAAAATCCCTATGTCATCGTTGGGCTGCTGCTCGGCGCGCTACTCCCGTATTTGTTCGGCGCGATGGGCATGACCGCCGTTGGACGTGCGGCGGGTGAAGTCGTCAAAGACGTGCGCGACCAATTCGCCAAGAACCCCGGCATCATGACATATGAATCAAAGCCCGATTATGCGCGCACCGTCGATCTTGTGACGAAAGCTGCGATCAAGGAAATGATCCTCCCGTCGCTGCTGCCCGTACTCGCGCCGATCGTTGTTTATTTTGTGATCACAGCCGTGGCGGGTCAGGCGTCGGGCTTTGCGGCACTCGGTGCGCTTCTCCTGGGCGTTATCGTTGGCGGCCTGTTCGTCGCAATTTCGATGACCAGCGGCGGTGGTGCCTGGGACAATGCCAAGAAATATATCGAAGACGGCAACCATGGCGGCAAAGGTTCGGAAGCGCATAAGGCTGCCGTGACCGGGGATACCGTCGGCGATCCCTACAAGGACACAGCAGGCCCTGCCGTCAATCCGATGATCAAGATCACGAACATCGTAGCGCTGTTGTTGTTGGCTGCGCTTGCTCATGGCTGAGTCCGGAAGGGCGCAATCTGCAGCCTGACTCGGGCCAGCCCGGACGGCGGAGCGTTAGCATCCGGCCGACGACGTGGCTTTGCCACGGCGGCACCAATACAGAAAACCCCCGCCCGGTTGGCCCGGACGGGGGTTTTCTTTTGCCTTGAGTATTAGACCTTAC
>JANODH010000345.1:0-3481 GCA_031412595.1 Sphingomonas sp.
CATGTAGACGTCTTGCTCTTTGATATCGAGGACCGAACGGGTTTCGGTTTCGCTGTCCACTTCGAAGACAATGAGGCGAAGCGTTACGCGCATCGGGGCGGCATAGGTGATCCCGCGCTGGCGGCATTCCTCGGTATCGAACTTCGGATCTTCGAGCACATAGTCAACGAAGTCGAGCTCCGCCGTGCCCGCGAAATCCCGGATCGGGAACACGCTGCGCAATGTCTTTTCGAGACCCGACACATAGCCGATCGACGCATCTGAACGCAGGAACTGCTCATATGATTCGCGCTGCACTTCGATGAGATTCGGCATTGCCACGACTTCGTGAATATTGCCGAAAACCTTGCGAATGCGCTTCGAGAAAATCGCAGGAGCCGCTTGCGTTGCCATGGTCGTTCGTCGTCCTTGTGCGTTCAGGGGTTTGATCCCCAACGAAAAAAAGTGCGAGCCCCCATGATGGAGACCGCACTGCCAGCGTATGTTACCCTGTCCGAAACCCCCAATGCGTCGTGCTCAGCTCCGCCGAGCCAGCATGTCCCGAGGGTGGGAAGGCGACCGATCTTACCTAGCGGTGAAGAGTGGTCGGTGATGTGATATAACGGCTATATAGGCCTCCGGCCCAGAGATGGGAAGGGGGGATCCTACATCAAAGGAAAAAGGCGGCCTCCTTTCGGAAGCCGCCCTTTTTGAAATGGGTAAGGCACGACCAGAGCCCATGCCGTCGGTTGGCACCAGTGCCGCCGTCCGGTCGCTCAGGAAGTTGTGACCAAGCTCGGCTTGGCCGTCGCCCCTTCCGACTTACTTCAATTCCACCGTCGCGCCGGCAGCAACAAGCTGTGCCATGACCTTGGTGGCTTCGTCCTTCGACACGCCTTCCTTGATTGCCTTCGGCGCGGCTTCGACAGCAGCTTTGGCTTCGGTGAGGCCGAGACCCGTGATCGCGCGGACTTCCTTGATGACTGCGATCTTGTTGCCGCCATCGCCGGTCAGGATGACGTCGAATTCAGTCTGCTCTTCAGCAGCCGGTGCAGCAGCGGCCGCAGGACCGGCAACAGCAACAGCGGCGGCTGCCGAAACGCCCCACTTTTCTTCGAGCAGCTTCGAAAGTTCAGCCGCTTCGATAACGGTTAGAGCCGACAGGTCGTCGACGATTTTGTTCAGATCAGCCATTTTGATATTCCTTGAAATTTTTGATTGAAAAAAGAAAAACTAAGCGGCCTGCTCCTCGGCATAAGCCGAAAGGACGCGGGCGAGTTGCCCAGCCGGTGCCTGAATGACTTGCACGATCTTGGTTGCCGGTGCTTGCACCACGCCAATGATCTTGGCGCGCAATTCATCGAGCGACGGCAGCGTTGCCAGCGCCTTCACACCATTTACGTCGAGAAGCGTATCGCCCATCGCGCCGCCCACGAGTTCGAACTTGTCGTTCGTCTTCGCGAATTCCACGGCCACTTTCGCAGCAGCCACGGGATCGGTCGATGTCGCAAAACCCGTCGGGCCGGTCAGCATATCGCTGAGGGCGGCATAAGGGGTGCCTTCGATCGCAAGTTTGGCGAGCTTGTTCTTCGTGACCTTGAAGCTGGCCCCGGCTTCGCGCATTTTCGTCCGAAGATCGGTCGTTTGTGCGACGGTCAACCCGAGATTGCGGGCGACGACGACAACGCCGACTGTGGCGAGGCTTGCGTTCAGACTGGTAACCAGATCGGACTTTTCAGTACGGTCCATGCCATTCTCCTGCGTTCAGATGCGCCAGCATTGACGCATCTGTTGAGCTGCAAAGGATCGCTGAGATGCGAGCCTGTGCGGCCCGCCCGTGGGGTCTGGTTACCCGGTGCATCTTGAGCGATGCACCAAAAACTATTCCCCGTCTCGGCTGGAAATTAAGTGCAGCACCAATGCAGCACACCAACTGTCTCGGACGGCCCATCCGTCTTTTGGACGTTTGGGTGAGCCCGCGCCATTAGCGGAACTAGTGTGAACGTCAAGCGTAGCCGTTGCCACCGCTGCTTGCATCGCCTTGGCAAGCGCGCTAAGCCGCAGGTCTAGCGACAGTCAAATCTCGGTTATTCGGCCTCACCGGAGCCGGGCGGCTGTCCAAACATAATTTGGGACACAGCAATCGTGGCTAAGACGACCCCAGGGGAATTCATCCGGCAAGTACGCGCCGAGACAGCAAAAGTCGTTTGGCCGACACAGCGCGAAACGATGATGACGGCAGTCATGGTCGTCATCATGACCGTGATCCTGAGCATTTTCTTTTTCGGACTTGATTCGGCATTTGGCGCGATCGTCAAGTCGCTGATGTCACTGGTAGGGTAACGCGCACTATGTCACGCTGGTATATCATCCATGCCTATTCGGGTTTCGAGAATAAAGTGCGCGACGCTATTATGGCAGATGCGACCCGGCTCGGACTGGAAGCGCTGGTTGAATCGGTCGAAGTGCCGACAGAAACGATCACCGAAGTGCGTCGTGGGAAAAAGGTACAGTCCGAAAAGAAATTTTTCCCTGGCTATGTTCTCGCGAAGCTGAACATGAACGACGACGTGTATCACCTCGTCAAGAATACGCCGAAAGTGACCGGCTTTCTCGGTTCGATGGGCAAGCCGCAAGCAATCAGCGAAGCCGAAGCGGCACGCATATTGAATACCAAAGAAGAAGCAGCGGCTGCGCCGAAAACCAGGATCAAGGTCGATTATGAAATCGGCGATTCGGTCAAGGTTCTCGACGGGCCGTTTGCAAGCTTTAACGGAGTCGTTGAGGAGCTCGATTTCGACCGCTCGCGCGTCAAGGTTTCGGTGTCGATCTTCGGACGCGCAACGCCGGTCGAACTGGAGTTTGAACAGGTCGAACGCTCAAAGTAGGCCCGGAACGCTTGTTGCGCGCTCGGCGATGCCGATTTTAATGCGCTGAAATTTGTGTTGGAAATTCGGTTTTCTCGGTTACGGGACTGTAAAGTAACAGTTTCGGGGCAATCGATGAAATTCGCAGCGTTTCTTTGTCTGAGTGTTGCAATGGTGGCGCTGCCGGGCGGCATAGCCGGTGCGCAGACCTCCGACAGCGCCGTTGTACTGACGAAGCCAACATCTGCAACGGCGCCCTTAGCGATTGGCGCCGTATCATCGCAGCCAACCGCCCCGTCGACCGCGAGCACCGATGTTGTGCCCCAGACGACAAGTGATGCGCCAGCGGTCTCGAGTGCACCTTTTAACGAACTGCCGCCGATAAACGCCAATGCTGCGCCGGTTGATGCCGGAGCCGAAATCGTCGTGATGGGCAGAGTTCCGCCACCGCCCCAGGATCCGCTGCAAGCACTCAACATGCAGTCGTTCGAAATCGTTCAAGCCGTCGATGTCGCGGTAATCGGGCCGGTTGCTTCGGGTTATGAAAAGACCATCCCGGAACCGGTGCGAAACGGCCTGCGCAACTTTCTGCTCAATCTGCATGAGCCGGGCAACTTCCTGAATTTTTTGCTCCA
>JANODH010000346.1:0-11725 GCA_031412595.1 Sphingomonas sp.
GACGGATGCCGCCAGCTTCAATGGCGAAGATGATGACAGTGTATGTCGCGTTCGACATGCTCAAAAAGGGCGAGTTGAAGCTGGACCAGATGATGGAGGTTCGCCCCGAGACTTGGACGAAATGGCATGGGCCGGCGGCTGGGTCGACAATGTTTTTATCACCTGGCGAAAAAGTCAGCGTCGAAAATTTGCTCAAAGGGATCGTCACGCTTTCGGGAAACGATGCTTGTATCGTTCTGGCCGAGGGGATTTCGGGCACGGAGGCTGCATTCGTCCAAAGGATGAACGATGCAGCCAAGAAGCTAGGGCTAGCGAACAGCCAGTTCGGGAATTCGAACGGCTGGCCCGATGAGGGGCGGACGTACACGACCGCGCGTGACCTTGCGACGCTGGCAAAGGCCACCATTGAAGATCATACTGCCCTCTACAAACGATTTTACTCTCTCAAGGAATTCACTTGGGGAAAGACGCTCCGTGGAGAAAAGCCGATTACGCAGGCAAATCGTGATCCGCTCCTTGGCCGAGTTGCCGGCGCCGACGGCTTGAAGACCGGACACACGGACGAAGCGGGCTATGGTTTTACGGGATCCGCTGAACAGGGCGGACGGAGGCTCGTCATGGTCGTTGCCGGCCTCGATAGTTTTAACGGTCGCATATCCGAGTCAGTCAAGTTCATGGACTGGGGATTCAAGGCATGGGCGTCCAAACCACTTTTTGCCAAAGGGAAACGGGTTGAAACGGCAGATGTGCAACTGGGCGATACCGCCACTGTCGGTCTCATTGCTCCGCGTAATCTCGGCGTGACGCTCCCTGCTGGTGCAAGCGCGAACATGACACTCAAAGTTGTCTATGATGGTCCGATCAAAGCGCCGATCAAAGCAGGGCAGCATATCGCCGATCTCGTCGTCACCACACCAGAAACCGGCCCGCAAACTATGCCACTGGTTGCGGAGGCCGACGTCGGCGAAGCAGGATTTTTCGGGCGGATGTGGGCCGCGCTGAGATCGTTTGTTGGCGCGTGACGCGCGGGCGCTTCATTACGTTGGAAGGCGGCGAAGGGGTCGGTAAGTCGACGCAAACGGCATTGCTGGCGGACGCTTTGCGCGGGCGGGGGATTGAAGTCGTCGTTACCCGCGAACCCGGCGGAACAGCCGGCGCAGAAGCAATTCGTCAGCTGCTTTTGACAGGGAGCGAGGATCGGTGGAGTGCGCACGCCGAAGCGCTGTTGTTTGCAGCCGCGCGCGCCGATCATGTGGAAAAGGTCATCGGCCCAGGACTGAAACGTGGCGCATGGATTATCTGCGATCGGTTTATCGATTCCTCGAGAGCTTACCAGGGCGGCGCAGGTGGGCTTCGTGACGAGGATATTCTTGATCTTCATCGTATCGGTTCCGGGGGATTGATGCCCGACAGGACGTTCCTTCTGACATTGTCCGACGTTGAGGCAGCCGATCGGTTACAGCGGCGCACCGGAGTTGATCGTGACCGCTTCGATGATCGCGATACCGCTTATCATCACCGCCTCGCCGACGCGTTTTTGGCTTTCGCTACTGTCGAGCCAAAGCGTTTCAAGACGATCGACACGTCACGGCCGGTCGCCGACATTACCGCGTCAATGATGCAAGAACTGCACGATTTATTATGATCCTTCACGGCCTCGATACTCAAATGGCCACTTTCCGCGCCGCTCTCGACAGTGAACGGCTGCACCATGCCTGGCTGCTCGCGGGGCCACGCGGCGTCGGGAAGGGGAGCTTTGCCGACGTCGCTGCCCGTCGTCTTCTCGCTGCATGTGATGCTGTGTCACAAGGCGCGAAATTGCTCGAGGCTGGCAGCCATCCCGATTTTCGACGGCTGGAGCGGTTGCCCAATGAAAAAACCGGCGCCTTGGCGCGCAACATTACAGTCGATCAGGTCCGTCAGCTAAGAACACTTTTTGCGACTGGTACATCAATAAGTGACCGCCGCGTGATCATAATCGACAGCATCGACGATCTGGAACCCAGCGCGGCCAATGCATTACTTAAAAGTCTGGAAGAGCCGCCTGCGAGCACGGTTTTTTTGCTGGTCAGCCATCAGCCCGGCAGATTGTTGCCGACGATCCGTTCGCGATGTCGCACAATGGCCTTTGCACCGCTCAGCGAAGAAGCAATGAAGCATATATTGAAGGCTCGAATTCCCACTCTAGATCCTGAACTCAGCTCTTATCTTGTATCGATTGCCGGTGGCTCGGCAGCGACTGCATTAGCTTATGCTGAGCTCGACATGACGACGATCGACGCGGCATTGGACAAGCTCGCATCGACAGGCGATCATTCTAACGCGATGAGGAGCCAACTTGCGCAGATGCTTTCACTCAAGGCAGCAGCGCCCCGGTATGAAGCGTTTTTGGGACGCGTGCCGTCTTTTATTGCAGCGAAAGCGCGGTCAGCCTCCGGTGCGCGCCTCCAAGCGGTTCTCGGAGCCTGGGCAAAGGCAAACGCACTTTCGCGGATCGCCGTTTCGCAATCTCTGATCGCAGAAACCGTGGTATACGAAATGGCAGGTTACGTGGCCAGCCTTGCCCCGGCGGAGCGTGGCGCTAAAGCCTGAACTATGTCAGGCGAACCTTATTATATTACGACAGCAATCAGCTACCCGAACGGCAAACCGCACATCGGCCATGCCTATGAAGCGATTGCTGCCGATGCGATCGCCCGTTTCCATCGCCTGTCGGGGCGTGAGGTCCGTTTTCAGACTGGGACCGACGAACACGGGCTGAAAATGGTTCAAACCGCTCGTGATCGAGGTGTCGACGTACGTGTTCTTTGTCGGGAAATGTCCGACGAGTTTCAGGCGATGTGTGACAAGCTGAACATCAGTTACGATCATTTTCAGCGAACGACCGATCCGTCGCATCATCGCGCAAGCGTGGCGATTTGGGAAGCCATGAAAGCAAATGGTGACCTCTATCTAGATCGGTATGAAGGCTGGTATTCGGTTCGCGACGAAGCCTTTTATGAGGAAAAAGAGGTTGTTGACGGTGAGGGCGGAAGCAAACTTTCGCCGCAGGGCACGCCTGTCGAGTGGACTGTCGAAGAGAGCTGGTTTTTCAAGTTGTCAAAATACGAGAAACCGTTGTTGGAACTATATGAGGCCCAACCGGATTTCGTACTGCCGGACACCCGCCGAAACGAAGTTATGCGTTTTGTCGAAGGCGGCCTTCGTGACTTGAGCATTTCGCGCACAAGCTTCGATTGGGGTGTTAAAGTGCCCGGATCGCCCGATCATGTGATGTATGTCTGGGTCGATGCGCTGACCAATTATTTGACGGGTTTGGGTTATCCCGAGGCTACTGAAAAAATGGCCAAATTCTGGCCCGCCAGTCTGCATCTTATCGGCAAAGACATTGTTCGTTTTCACGCGGTTTACTGGCCAGCCTTTTTGATGTCGGCGGGCTTGCCGTTGCCTCGGCAAGTGTTCGGCCATGGTTTCCTTCTTGCGCGCGGCGAGAAAATGTCGAAATCCGTGGGTAACGTTGTCGATCCCATCGAACTCGCGGATGCATTTGGGGTGGACGCTCTGCGCTACTTCTTGTTGCGCGAGGTCAGCTTCGGAAACGATGGCAGCTACAGCGAGGAAGCCATTGTAACGCGAGTGAATGCCGATCTTGCCAATAACTTTGGCAATCTCGGTCAGCGTTGCCTTTCGATCATCGCAAAAGCGTGCGATGGATTTGTGCCAGCCGGTGATTTATCGCATAGCATTGATCATGATCTTATAAATCAGCTCGATCGCCTGGCGACGATGAGTGAAGCACAAATATTGAATAACCTCGACCTGTCAGGCGCCCTTCAGACGATTTGGGAGGCAATGACAGCGACAAACCAATATTTCGCAGAACAAGCGCCATGGGCACTTCGCAAGACTGATCCGGCTCGTGCCGATGCCGTGCTGTATACGACTGCCGAAGCGCTCCGGCGACTGGCAATCATGGTTTACTGGGCTATCCCCGAAGGAAGCACCAAGATGCTTGCGTTGCTGGGGAGGCTAGCGCCTGCGCACACGAACGAACGCTTCGACCGTCTGGTTGTCGGCTCCAGTCTGCCAGCCCCGACCGGGGTTTTTCCCCGTCTCGAACTGTCTGCTTGATGTTTATCGATTCGCATTGTCACCTTAATTATAAAGGACTTGTCGAGGATCAAGCCGCCGTTATCGATCGCGCTCGCGCGGCGGGCGTGTCCACAATGCTCAATATATCGACGCGCGAAAGTGAGTGGGACGATGTCCTAAGCGTTGCCGAACGCTTCGATGATATTTGGGCCTCGGTCGGTATTCATCCACATGAAGCCGATGCACACCCAGATGTCGATACGGCCAAACTTGTCGACCGCGCACTGCACGATCGCGTTGTCGCGATCGGCGAAACGGGGCTCGATTATTATTATGACAAGAGCGACCGCGAGCAACAGCGCCGGAGTTTCCGCAGCCATATCGCTGCTGCGCGCGAGACCGGTCTGCCGTTGATCGTGCACACGCGCGAGGCGGAGAACGATACCGCTGCTATTTTGTCGGAGGAAATGGCGAACGGACGATATTCCGGCGTTATCCACTGTTTTACGGCAAGTGACAGCTTTGCGGAGCAAGCGCTTGATCTCGGCTTATTTATATCCATTTCGGGAATCGTAACATTCAAGAATGCTACATCTTTGCAAAACACAGCATCGAGGATCCCAAAGGAACGCCTGCTGATCGAAACGGATGCGCCGTTTCTTTCACCAGTGCCGCACCGCGGCCGACCATGCGAACCAGCGTTTGTCGCAGATACAGCGCGGTTTCTGGCTAATTTGCGTGAGGAGCCGGTTGAAAAGCTGGCAGGTTATACGACTGACAATTTCAAACAGCTGTTCAGAAAGGCTGCGTGATGGAAAACGGCTTGACTGCCGTTTGGGGCATTGGCGCCCTTGTCCTTGTGGGATCGAGCTTGATCGCGCAGAAATTGCCTATTGGCAAAACGATAAGAATGGCGCTGGCGTGGGTAGGCATCTTTGCCGCGGCGTTCGTTCTATTTTTGTTCAAAGACGAGGGAAGGGCAATCTGGCAGCGCGCCACGACCGAATTATCTGGTGATACTGGCCAGATCGAGGGTGCCACGCTGCGGCTTAAGCGTCAGGAAGATGGTCATTATTGGGCGCTAGCCTCGATAAACGGCACGCCCGTGCGCTTTATGATCGACAGCGGCGCGACCACAACCACGCTTTCACAAAACGCGGCACAAGCGGCCGGAATTAAAGCATCAGGCGGTTTTCCGGTACTGGTAGACACAGCAAACGGTTCGATAGAACTCCAGCGAGCGCAGGTAGATGCACTGATTGTGGGCAGTATCACGCAGCGGAACGTTCAGGTGCTGATTGGCAGTGAGGGTCTCGGTGATGTGAATTTGCTTGGCATGAGTTTTTTGTCATCGCTCAAGGCATGGCGCGTTGAGAATGCCGTGCTCATCCTCGAACCATAACTATTTTACATAATACATATTATCGGACTTGAAATGCTCGACGATGAAGAACCCCTTGGTAGAATATATGCCATCGTCGATCGTCTTCGCGATCCCCTGCTTGGCTGTGACTGGGACCGGGTGCAAACATTCGAGTCAATTGCGCCTTATACAATTGAAGAAGCCTATGAAGTCGCGGACGCAATCGAACGCAAAGAGCCCTCGGCAATCAAGGAAGAGCTTGGTGACCTCTTGTTCCAAGTCATTCTTCACGCTCGGATTGCGGAACAATCCGGTCTGTTTACACTCGGTGACGTCGCGGCGGCGATTGGCGACAAAATGGAACGCCGCCACCCGCATATTTTCGCCGATGCAAATGTTCGACCCGACTGGGAAGCCATGAAAGCTGCCGAGCGTCCATCGAGCAGCGCTATGGACGGCGTTGCGCTTGCGCTGCCCGCACTCATGCGCGCCGAGAAACTCCAAAAGCGTGCAGCGCGAACGGGGTTCGATTGGCCCGACGCTCAAGGGCCACGCGCCAAAGTTTTGGAAGAGCTTGCGGAAGTTGACGCCGCTACTTGTGATGACGCGCGCGAAGACGAAGTCGGTGATTTGCTATTTGCTGCAGTCAACCTCGCACGGCATTTGAAGGTTGATCCGGAAATAGCGCTGCGGCGGGCAAATTCTAAGTTCGAGCGTCGGTTCCGCGCCATTGAAAACGTTAAGGGATTTCCAGAACTCTCGTTGGACGAAAAAGAAGCACTTTGGAGCGCAGCGAAAGCCGCTCAGCGCATTTGATATCGAGCATAATCTGCATCGCTCAGGCGCACGGATAATATCGTAACGTCCCCCTCCCCGCGTTCACTTTCGACCGAACCGTGGGCGTGAAGCCACGCCCGCCCTGCGCCGTCGTTGGCGGATAATTCGATCTGTCGAAGGCGGCGCGCAATAGTGAGGCGATCCGCGAGCATCGAGCGCAGCGGGTCGATGCCGGCTCCAGTTACCGCAGAAAGCATCACAACATCGTCACGGCGGCCGCATTCTGCGGTAAGGCTTACGCAGTCCTCGTCTTCGACAAGATCGATCTTGTTCCAAACTTCGAGGATCGGTGTCCCCTCGCCTGACGCTGAGATCCCGAGATCGGCGAGGACGCCAGCAACGTCATCGGCCTGCGCATCGGTGTCGGCATGTGCGATATCGCGTACATGGACGATAAGGTCGGCCGAAGTCACTTCCTCGAGTGTTGCTCGAAATGCCGCGACAAGTTGCGTCGGAAGGTCCGAAATAAACCCGACGGTGTCCGAAAGGATGATCTTCGACAATCCGGGCAGCGAAATTTCCCGCATCGTCGGGTCTAGTGTGGCAAACAGCAGGTCCTCCGCCATGACGTCACTCCCCGTTAAGCGATTGAACAGCGTCGACTTTCCGGCATTGGTGTAGCCGACTAGTGCAACAACCGGCCATGGTGCTCGCTTGCGTCGTTCACGGTGCAAACCGCGAGTTCGGACGACCTGATCGAGATCACGGCGTAGCTTTGCCATGCGATCACGGATCAACCGCCGATCGGCCTCGATCTGCGTTTCGCCTGGGCCACCGAGGAAACCGAAGCCTCCGCGCTGCCGCTCAAGGTGTGTCCAACTGCGGACGAGCCGACCCGCCTGATAATCGAGATGCGCAAGTTCGACTTGCAATCGCCCTTCAGCGCTCGCTGCTCTTTCACCGAAAATTTCGAGAATAAGGCCGGTACGGTCGATGACTTTTGACTTGGTTTCAGTTTCGAGGTTGCGTTGCTGGATCGGCGTCAGCGAGCCGTCGACAATCAGAAGTTCGGCTTCATTCGCGCGGAGTCTCGCTGTGATGGCCTCTATCTGGCCGCTGCCGAACAAAGTCGCCGCCTTTGGCGCACGTACATGCGGCGCCGCACGATCAACAACATCGATCCCGATCGCTTCGGCAAGGCCCGCGGCTTCGGCAAGTCGCGCCTCCACGTCACGTGATCCGCCTTTGCGCTGATCCGGGTAAATGACGACTGCCCTTGCCCCCCGACTAAGACCCTCTTCACGCTGAAGTTCAAAACCGGTCAAAGCGTTGAGTTAATCCTCATCTTCAGTACCTTCTTCCGCAAGGTTGAGGGGGTTTGCCGGCTGAACGGTGGACACAGCATGTTTGTAGACGAGCTGCACCATGCCATCGCGCTGAAGCAGCATGCAGAACAAGTCATAGGCCGCAATCTCTCCCTGCAGCATGACGCCATTGACGAGAAACATCGTGACCGGATTATTCTGCCGACGGACAGCAGTCAGAAAGATGTCCTGGAGCTGTTTTGGTTTGCTTGTGTCTTGCGCGAACGCCGCGGCGACGGGCGCCAAGTCCAGCGGATTGGCCGGCATCACTGTCGAAATCGCATGTTTATAAATGAGTTGTGACTGACCATCCCGGCGCAACAGCACCGAAAAATTGTCAAACCAAGTAATTATGCCCTGAAGCTTGACGCCTTTGACCAGAAACATCGTCACTGGCGTTTTGGCTTTGCGCAGAGAATTCAGGAATAAATCCTGTAGGTTGTTGGGCTTATCTGCCATGGCTTTGCCTTCGGGTTTTGGCGGAAACGTAGTTCCGCGATTGAACCGCTTGTGCGGCCTGAAACGCTCATAGCAAATTCCGGCGTCTTGCAAAGCTGTTACTGGTCACCTTCCTTTAGGTCGGCAAGGCCGAGTATTTTGAGTTTCCGGTGGAGCGCCGATCGCTCCATCCCGATGAAACTTGCGGTACGGGATATGTTACCCGAAAAACGACGAATTTGAACGCGAAGATATTCGCGCTCGAAGGTTTCGCGCGCTTCTCGCAATGGCGCGCCCATAATCCCGATGCTGGCGTTTCCATGACCAACAACAGGCTCACCGAGCACTTCTGACGGAAGCAGATCGATATCGATCTGCGCTAGTCGGTCGCTGGGGGCCAAGATCATGACGCGTTCGACAATGTTACGGAGTTGGCGAACATTGCCCGGCCACGCATAGGCTTGTAACGCCGCCAGCGCATCCGGGGCGATTTCGGGCGTGCTCACCCGACGCTCGGCCGCGTACCGCGCCAGGAAATGTTCGACGAGCGGGGGGATGTCTTCGCGCCGCTCTGCAAGCGGGGGCAGATGTACCGGCACAACATTCAGCCGGTAATAGAGGTCTTCACGAAAGCGTCCCGATGCAATTTCGTCCGCAAGAATGCGCGATGTCGCAGAAACGACCCTGACATCGACGCGAACCGTTCGGGCACCGCCAACGCGGACGAAACTCTGATCCGTAAGAACGCGAAGAATCTTCGCCTGTGCTGTTACCGGCATATCGGCGATTTCATCGAGAAACAGCGTGCCGCCATGTGCCTGTTCGAGAAGTCCCGGGCGGATGAGGTCGCTGCCGTCTTCCGATCCGAACAATTCTTCTTCGACCCGCTCGGGCTCCATACGCGCTGCGCTGACGACAACAAACGGCCCTGGTGACCGGTTCGACCAATTGTGCAGAAGGCGGGCGGCAACTTCTTTGCCGACGCCGGCAGGGCCAGTGATCAACACGCGACTTCCGGTGCCTGCCACGCGTTTCAAGGTTGCACGCACAGCGTTGATAGCGCCGGAAACGCCATTCAGTTCATCGTCACCACCGCTCCGCGCCTTCAGAACTTCATTCTCGCGCCGCAATCGTTGCGTTTCGGTCGCGCGCTCGACCAGCAGGATCAAGCGCTCCGCTTCAAATGGCTTCTCGATGAAGTCTACGGCGCCTCTTCTGATGGCCGCAACGGCGGTATCAAGGCTACCGTGACCCGAGATTACCAGCACAGGAAGCGAGGGGTCGTTTGCTTTCAGAACATCGAGCAAATCAAGCCCGTCGAGACGCGATCCTTTGAGCCATACATCCAGAAGGACAAGGCTCGGTCGACGCTCGGCGATAGCCGCTAGTGCCGCATCGCTGTTCGCCGCCGTGCGTGTTGTATAGCCCTCGTCTTCAAGCACACCGGCAACGAGATCGCGGATGTCGCGTTCGTCGTCGACAACAAGTACATCCAGTGCCATCAGCTATGTCCAATACGAGCAAGATCAGATGGCACGGGCTCATCCGAAGGTTCATCGCTGCCGCCGACGAGCGGTTTCAACAAGCTCGGATCGAACCAAAGACTGACGATCGTGCCACCGCGTGGCCGGTCCGAAAATGCCATTGTGCCTAAATGCTCCTCAACAATCTTTTTAACGATCGCTAGACCAAGGCCCGTGCCGCCTGCCCGCGTCGTCATGTAGGGTTCAACGAGGCGTTCCCGTTCGGCAGGCAGGCCAACCCCACTGTCAGCGATTTCGATGCAAATCATACCGTCGGGAGAAACCATGATGGCCATTGCTATGGTTCCAGTCGCGTCTTTGTCGTCTGGCAGCTGAGCAACAGCTTCGACCGCATTTTTTACGATGTTGGTGAGTGCCTGCCCAAGCTGTCGCCGGTCGCAAATCATGACTGGTTGTTGTTCCGGTGTTTCGAGTGTGAACGTAATGCCCGGGTGCGCCACTTCATGCAGGAACAGTGCCTGCCGCGCGATGTCGACTAAATCCTCCTCGCGAAACACGGGCTTGGGCATACGAGCGAATGATGAAAACTCGTCGACCATTCGCCGCAGATCACCGACCTGCCGGACAATCGTGTCGGTCAAACGGGAGAAAGTTGCAGGGTCGGATGTTATTTCCGCGGCATATCGCCGCTTGAGACGCTCGGCTGCCAGCTGGATGGGCGTGAGTGGATTTTTGATCTCATGCGCAATACGACGTGCCACGTCGGACCATGCTGCACGTCGTTGATCAAGCAATTGTTGCGTGATGTCGTCGAATGTTAAAATATGACCGCGCTCATCGCTGACGATTTTCACAGCCAAGGTGCGTAGGTCCGTACCCGATGTCAGTTGAATGATGGATTCGCGTTCGCGTCGGTCGATCGCGGCGTCGAGTTCAGGCGCAAGCAGGTTCAGCGCTTGCCCAACCGGATTGGTACCCTCGGTGGCCAGGAGCGTCTGGGCGGACATGTTCATCAGTTTGATCGTCCGTTCGGCGTCTACTGAGATCACGCCGGCCGATACCCCTGCCAGAACGGCTTCGATGAGCGCTCGGCGGCTTTCGAGCGCACTCGTTTGTGCTTCTAAGCGCTGTGTCATTGTGTTGAATGCGCTCGCCAAAGTGCCGACTTCGTCGCGATTGCTCGGGGCCGCGACACGTGCCGACAAGTCCCCTGCGGCGACGCGACGCGATGCGCCGACGAGCTCGCCAACCGGCCTGACAAGTCGATCTGCAACATTTAAGGCAATCCAGACGGCAACCCCCACGATTAGGAGAGAAATGACGAACAGCGCGGCGTTGAATTGCAGCTGAAGCCGACGGGACCGGTCGAGCAGACTGTCATAATCAGCGAGAACGTTCTTTGCCCGCGTCGTCTGCATGAGCGCCTGCGGGTCCGAAATGCGCGACGCATAAAGATAAATATTCCGGCCCGGATACAGCCGGGTAACGGCTTCGATGCGATCCGCACTGTCGGACACGACAACGGGCTTGCCCGCCCTGAGCGCGGCTAGAACCTCTGGCGACACCCGCTTTTCAACCGGGCGGGCATCCGGGTTTACCATGGCAATTGTTTTCGGACCCGACGGCGCAATTTCGATGATTGCGGATTCGCTTAAATTACGTCCTAAAACTTGCAGGGCATAGCCCTCGGCAAAGGCAGTCGACTGCGTCGATGATCCGGTTTCTTCGAGGTAATTTCGAAGATCGCCAGCCATCGTGGATGTTTCGTTGGCTACATTCTGGCGCTTTTCTTCATAATAACCTTGCGCCAGGCTGTTTGCGTTTTGCAACATGCCGCGTGCCTGGTCGGAGAACCAAAACTGGACCCCATATTGAAACAGTAGCGATGAAAACACGACAACCAGCAGCATTGGGGCACTGGCAATGAGCGAGAATATGCCAACCAGGCGAACGTGCAGGCGCCCGCCTCCCCCGACCGGCGACGCAGCAGCGCGTCGTTTCGCCACGCGTCGTCCGATTAATACCAGCAGCGCGATTGCGGGAACGAGATTGGCCACGAGCATAAAAGCCACGACGGGCGGTGTGAGCAATTTCTGACCGGGAGCACCCTGCGCCAAGACGAAATAGCTCGCGATCATTATCAGGAGGAACAGGGCAGCCGTGCCTATTTCCACATAGGGCACCCACCGACGTCGCCCGATCAGCAC
>JANODH010000347.1:0-3181 GCA_031412595.1 Sphingomonas sp.
TGTCGCATCGCCGCGATCGACGTGCACATGCGGTGGCTCGTTCGGCTCATGACCGTAAAAATAGAAGCGAAAAGCCCCGATGCGCAGCAACGTCGGCATTAGCGCGCCGCGCTGCGCAGGTTTTCCAGCACAATTACATTCGGCGCGGGGCCAACATGACGAGGGCGGGCACGAGCGATCATCCATCCCTCATGCCCACCCTTCGTCGATCCCGCAAGCAGGCACAGCCTGCTACAGTTCGACCCTACTTCGGTGCGTTGTGCGTATGCCCAATGTGCCATTCGCGCTTGGCGACGAGCGTATCCCATTCGTCAGTCAGCTTTTTGGCGGCGGCCATGCTGCCCGCCCGCTTGCCGAGTGCCGTCATCCAGCGCACGTCATCGGGCGATGTCGTGTACGTCATGTCCGCCGGGCCACCCGACATCGGGAACAGCGTGATGAAATCCCAGTCGCCCGTCATCAGGTGCAGATCGATGACCTTGCCACCGACATCCCGGTCGGCAGGCGCGAAATATTTATCGACCAGTTCGGCAGCGCGCGCTCGCTTGCCGTGGGTAAATTTAACCATTTCGACTCGGTAATATTGGGCGTTCTCTTCGCGTTCGACTTTCATCTCTTGCGCGACAGCAGGTGCGGTGAACAGGGCGGCGGAAGCAACACATACGCATACGGCGATAGATTTGCTGATCATGTCATTCTCCCCGTTTGACCCGTCACCGATAACACAGTTACGGTTTTGTTACGAGTCTCGCCGCGAGCTATTCGGCCGCCTCACTCAGTCCTTCGGGCGGCATATTATGCCCCAGCAATCTCAGCACATCCGCTGCGCATTCGACGATGTTGCTGCCGGGGCCATAAATGCCGACAACGCCCGCGTCGCGGAGCATTTGATAATCCTGTGGCGGGATGACGCCGCCGGCGAAGACCTTGATGTCGCTTCGGCCTGCTTCGCGGAGCAGCCGGATGAGTTCAGGGATCAGCGTCTTGTGACCCGCTGCGAGGCTCGACGCGCCAATGGCGTCGACGTTGCGTTCCAAGGCCAGCGCCAGCGTCTCTTCGGGCGTCTGGAACAAGGGGCCGCTGATCGTGTCGAAGCCCATGTCGGCAAACGCACTGGCGACGACGTTCGCGCCGCGATCATGGCCGTCCTGCCCCATTTTGGCGATCAGCACACGGGGCTTGTGGCCCAAACGACGACCGGTCGCTTCGACGCCTTCGGTCACGCGCGCCCAGGCAGCATCGAATTCATGCGCGCTGCCATAGATATTGCGGACCGGTTCGGGCGTGGTCGCGTAACGGCCGAATACCACTTCCATCGCGTCGGATATTTCGCCGAGCGTGGCGCGCGCACGGGCAGCTATGACCGCCAGCGCCAGCAGATTGGCCCCGCCCTTTGCGCCTTCGGTCAACGCTGCCAAAGCCGCCGCGCAAGTGTCTTCATCGCGCCCGGCTTTTGTCGTCCGCAACCGCGCAACCTGCCCTTCGCGAACCTTGTCATTGTCGATGCTCAGAAAATCGATCGGTTCGGCATCGACTGGCTGATATTTGTTGACGCCGACGATGACATCCTCGCCTTTGTCGACCCGCGCTTGCCGTGCGGCCGCGGCTTCCTCGATCAGGCGTTTTGGCATGCCGCTGGCGACAGCCTTGGTCATGCCGCCGAGTCCGTCGACTTCGCTCATGATTTCCAGCGAGCGCTCGACCAGTTCGGCAGTCAGCGCTTCGACATAATAGCTCCCACCGAGCGGATCGACGACGCGCGTGATCCCGCTTTCTTCGGCGAGCACGATTTGCGTATTGCGTGCGATCCGCGCCGAAAATTCGGTTGGCAGGCCAATGGCTTCGTCGAGTGCATTGGTGTGGAGCGATTGCGTGCCGCCGAGCGTCGCTGCCATCGCTTCGATCGTGGTGCGGATGACATTGTTATAGGGATCGGCTTCCTGCAGCGAGACGCCCGACGTCTGGCAATGCGTGCGCAGCATCTTCGAGCGCTCGTCCTTCGCACCGAGCCCGTTCATCACGCGCCACCAAAGCGTCCGCGCAGCCCGCAGCTTGGCGACTTCCATGAAGAAGTTCATGCCGATGCCGAAAAAGAAGCTTAAGCGCCCGGCAAAGGCGTCGATGTCGAGGCCGCTTTCCATCGCGCGCTGCACATATTCCTTGCCGTCGGCGATGGTGAACGCAAGTTCCTGCACCGCAGTCGCCCCGGCCTCGTGCATGTGATAGCCGCTGATCGAAATGCTGTTGAATTTCGGCATTTTGGCCGAGGTGTAGGCAATAATGTCCGACACGATCCGCATCGATGGCTCGGGCGGATAAATATAGGTGTTGCGGACCATGAACTCCTTCAAAATGTCGTTCTGGATCGTCCCGTCGAGTTGCGCTTGCGAAACGCCCTGTTCCTCGCCCGCAACAATGAAAAAAGCGAGGATCGGAATCACCGCGCCGTTCATCGTCATCGAAACGCTCATCTGATCGAGCGGGATGCCGTCGAACAGGATTTTCATGTCCTCGACGCTGTCGATCGCCACGCCTGCCTTGCCGACATCGCCGACGACGCGCGGATGATCGCTGTCATACCCCCGGTGCGTGGCCAGATCGAACGCGACGCTCAGGCCCTTTTGCCCGGCAGCCAGATTGCGGCGGTAAAAAGCGTTCGATTCTTCTGCCGTCGAAAATCCCGCATATTGGCGGATCGTCCACGGCCGTCCCGCATACATGCTGGCCTTCACCCCGCGCGTGAACGGCGCAAATCCGGGCAGCCCGGGATCGCCCGCATCCGCAGCAGTATAGAGTGGTTTGACCGTGATCCCTTCAGGCGTCGGCCACGTCAGGTCGCGGTTCTTCACTTCCTTGGCGGCAAGGGCCTGCCAGTCGGCCAGAGTGCGCTGATCTGTCATCCCGTCCCCTATTCCCGCCACCCGGTGCGCTGTCGAGAGTTTTCCTTGTGCCCGTCGGCGCGCTTGCTATGCGCAGCGCATGCCCGATCCCATGCCAGCCCCAATCGCCGCGACCAAATCTTTTGTCAAAACCGTTCACGACGTGGCGCTGCACGACGATTACGCGTGGCTGCGTGATCCGAAATATCCCGACGTAACCGACGCGGACGTGCTCGACTATCTGAAGGCCGAAAACGCCTATTTCGAAGCCGCGATGGCCCCGCATCTGCCACTAGTGGAAA
>JANODH010000348.1:0-2240 GCA_031412595.1 Sphingomonas sp.
CCGGATACCGTCGGCGATCGCGCTCGAATATGCGCTCACCGGCGCGCGGATGGATGCGGCAACAGCGCATCGATGGGGGCTTGTGAACCGGATTACGCAACCGGGCGCGGCATTAGCGGGCGCGCTCGACCTTGCAGCCCAAATAACTGCGAATGCGCCCCTTTCGACGTTGATGACCAAGCGCATCATTCAGGAATCGGCGCATTGGCCCGAATCCGAGATCTGGGACCGTCAACGACCGCTCACCGAAGCCGTTCTGGCGTCGCAGGATGCCAAAGAAGGCGCTCGCGCTTTTGCCGAAAAACGCAAACCCGATTGGAAAGGGATATGACGCGGACCGTGGCCGTCGTCGGCGGCGGTACGATGGGCATCGGCATCGCCTATGTGTCTGCAATGGCAGGCGGCAGCGTCACGGTCGTCGAGCCTGACGATCGCCGCGCCGTCAAGATGCAGCGCACGATCGACGATGCCGTCGCATCGGCGATCGCACGCGGGAAATTGGATGCGGTGCGCGGCGACGCGCTTATTGCCCGGATCACGCGGATCGCAAATGTCGACGATATCCCAGTCGACCTCGATATGGCGATCGAAACGGTACCCGAACGGCTCGATCTGAAGCTCAACATACTTGCGCGCGTCGCGGCACGCGGGCCGAAGCTGATCGGCAGCAATACAAGTGCGATGTCGATCGACAGATTGGCCGAGGCCGTGCCGGACCCGACCATTTTCCTTGGCATGCATTTTTTCAATCCGGTCTGGTCACTGCCGCTCGTCGAACTCATCCGCGGGCAGAAAACGACTGAAGGCACGCTCGATCGTGCGCGGGAGTTCGTGACCTGGCTCGGCAAGCAATCGTTGACGGTGCGCGACGTACCGGGCTTCGCGACCAGTCGCCTCGACCTGATTGCCAGCCTCGAAGCGATGCGCATGCTCGAAAGCGGCGTTGCCAGCGCCGAAGACATCGATCGTGCGGCTGTCCTTGCCTATCGCCACCCTGTCGGGCCTTTACGATTGAGCGATATCGTCGGGCTCGACGTTCGCCTCGACATTGCGCGCACGCTCGAAGCGGCACACGGCGACCGCTTTGCGCCGCCGCAGATTCTCATCGATATGGTCGCGGCAGGAAAGCACGGCCAGAAATCAGGTGAAGGCTTCTTCATCTGGCCGAAATCAACCCCCCATGGAGCACCTTAGAAATGTCGTCCGAACTGTTTCAAAACTCGCTTTGCGACACAGCTGACCATCACCGCGATTTACGCGATGCAGTGAGCAAACTTGTCGGCAAGTTCGGGCGAAAATATTTTCAGGAAGTGGTCGCGGCGGGTTCTCAGCCCGACGAGCTCTGGAAAGAACTCGGCGATGCGGGCTTTCTGGGCGTTCATGTTGCCGAGGAGCATGGCGGCGGCGGCGGTGGCCTCGCCGAACTGAACATCTGCATCGAAGAAACCGCGGCACAGGGCTGCCCGATATTGTCGATGGTCATTTCATCGATCACGGCCCCGATCATCGCCTCTTGCGGATCGGCTGAACTCAAGCGCGACTGGCTGCCCGGCATCGCGACGGGACGGCGCAAGATGTGCTTTGCGATCACCGAACCCGACGCGGGCTCGAACACGCACAAAGTTTCGACGCATGCCGTGCGCAAAGGCAATGGCTGGGTGATCAATGGCGCGAAATACTGGACGTCGGATATCGACCAGTCGGAAGCGGTCATGGTTGTCGCACGCGACGGCGTCCCGGTAAACGACGGATCGCGCCAGGGATTGTCGCTGTTCGTCGTGCCGACCGACACGCCGGGGATATCGATGACGCGGATCGATGCCGCCTTGCGGACAAGCGAAAAGCAATTCTCGGTCTTTTTCGACAACGTCGAAGTCAGCGGCGATGCGCTGATCGGCGAGCCCGGTGCCGGGCTGACGCAGGTATTCTCTGGCCTCAATCCCGAGCGTATTGCGGCGGCAGCAATCAACAACGGCATTTCGCGCTATGCAATCACTAAAGCCGCGCAATATGCCAAGGACCGTACGGTATGGAAAAGCCCGATCGGTGCGCACCAGGGGATCGCGCATCCCTTGTCGGAATGCTACATCAACGTCCAAGCGGCACGATTGCTCAACGCGCGTGCGGCACAGCTTTGCGACAATGGCGAGGACGCAGCCGAAACCGCGAACATGGCCAAATTTGCAGCGGCGGAAGCATCGCTGAAGGCACTCGATCAGGCGATCCAGGTGCACGGCGGC
>JANODH010000349.1:0-9692 GCA_031412595.1 Sphingomonas sp.
TAGGGCGAAGCGACCAACCATGGACAATCCTTTCGCGGGGAACGACGTGCCCGACCAATTACGCGCAAACGTCGAGCGGCATTAACAAAATATCTGCGCGCTGGTCGACTCGTTCGGGGCCGCGGGCCTCGATGAGGAAACGATCGAACGCAGCGTCGCGCAGGTTATCGAGTCTTACAAGGCAGAGCTCATGAGTAGCATTAAGATCCTTCACAGGGACGCAATCGATGCTCGACGATAAACTGTTCGACGAGGCAGCAAGATTGGCAGCGCTTCGGCGGTACGATGTCCTCGACACGCCGCCGGAAGAACCGTTCGACAAGATCACGTCGCTTGTCCAATCGATCCTGAGCGTCCCGATCTGCGCGGTATCATTGGTCGATGAGAAGCGACAATGGTTCAAGTCTTCGCAAGGGCTCGACGCCAAAGAGAGTGCGCGCGACGTATCATTCTGCACACACACTGTTGCGCAGCGAACCTCGCTGATTATCCGCGACGCGCTGGCTGATCCGCGATTTGCCGGCAATCCCCTTGTTGTCGGGTCACCGTTCATCCGCAGCTACGCTGGCGTTCCCCTCTCGACACCCGACGGGTATAATATCGGTGCGCTCTGCGCGATCGACACCGCGCCGCGTGCCTTCGATCCCAATCATATTGCGATATTGGAGCGATTTGGAGCGCTGGTTGTCGACGAGCTCGAATTGCGCCAAGTTGCGCAACGGGATTTTCTTACTGGTGTCCTTAGCCGGCGCGCCTTTGCGAATGAAGTCGAACGAAAAATTGCCCTTTATCAACGTCACGGTCGAACGAGCGCATTGATTACCTTCGACATCGATCACTTCAAATCAGTCAACGATCGTTTCGGGCACCCTGCCGGCGACAAGGTTCTGGCGGAGGTCGCTGAACGCGCATCGGCTGAGTTGCGCGGGGAAGACTGCATCGGTCGTCTGGGCGGTGAAGAATTCGGCATACTGGTGGCAGAAACAAGCGGCGAAGGAGCGACCAAATTTGCCGAACGCGTGCGCGCCTCGCTTGCGTCAACCCCCGTTGACCTTGGCGAGCTGCTTACCGTCACTGCCAGCTTCGGCGTGGCATCCGTCACAGTGTCGCAAGCCAATCCACATGACTGGTTTGCTGCGGCCGATGCAGCGCTTTACAAAGCCAAGGAGAACGGGCGAAATTGCACTGTCAGGCATTGTCAAGCGAGCATGATGGATCATGTTTGAAACTTAGGCCAGCCGCAATCAGGTGTCGGGCCCAGCGAGAACATGCCCAAGATTAAGAAAAAACCGCCTGCGCTCAGCCTTCAATTCAACGGGCGTCAGCGTCGCCAGACTATCGAGTTCAGCGCGCAGCGCGTTCGACAAGCGCTTCATTGCCCCTAGATGATCGCGGTGCGCGCCACCTTCGGGTTCGTAAACGATCCGGTGGATGACCCCGAGGCGAAGAAGGTCGGCTGCCGTGATTTTCATCGCATCGGCGGCGTCGGGCGCGCGGTCTGCCCCGCGCCACAGAATCGACGCGCATCCTTCAGGCGAAATGACCGAATAGACGGCATGCTCGAACATCAGGACGCGATTGGCAGCAGCAATCGCGACTGCACCACCCGATCCCCCTTCGCCAACGATGACGGCGACGAGAGGCACCCCGAGCGACAGGCATTTCTCTGTGGTGCGCGCAATGGCTTCGGCTTGGCCGCGTGCTTCGGCATCGATTCCGGGAAAAGCTCCCGACGTGTCGATCAAAGTGACAACTGGCAGATTGAATCGCTCGGCAAGGTCCATCAGCCGCATCGCCTTGCGATACCCCTCGGGCCGGGCCATGCCGAAATTATGGTATAGGCGCGTTTCGGTGTCCTCGCCTTTGGCATGGCCGATAACGACAACGGATCGCCCTTCAAGCCGGGCGAAACCGCCGATAATTGCCTTGTCATCACCAAACGCACGGTCGCCGGCAAGCGGCATGAAATCGTCGAACATGCCTTGCACGAAATGCGGGAAATGCGGTCGCTCGGGGTGTCGTGCAACCTGGGTACGCTGCCACGGCGTCAACCGCGCGTAGAGATCGATGAGCTGCCGCTTTGCGCGCTCATCGAGCATTGCGGCTTCGGCTTCATTTTCGCCTGCCTCGCGCAGGGCGGACGCTTTCACGACCAGCGCCTCGATCGGCTTTTCGAATGACAAATACTGCATCAGACTGTCATCGACATGCCGCGATAGATCCGCGCACGATAGCGCGAATCTTCGGCATCGGGGAGTGGCGCGCCGAGCAGCAGTACAGCGCGGGCAAAGCGCTTCACTTCTTCGAGATGCTCGTCGAGGTCACGCGGTTCTTCGGATTGAACGCGCCGCGTGAGGTTAATCTGGTTCACCGGCACGTCATGCACCAGCCGCTCGTTTTCCACGGCCAACGTCGCTGTGAACGAATGCAATGTCGTCTTGATGAAATTCGCAAGCGCAAACGCCGGACTTTTATCGCCCATCGGCACGTCGGGCGAGGCAAGCACCAGCTGACACTCGTCATAAAGCGAGGCTTTGCGCGCGACGCGAAAGTGGTTGGTGAGGTTATTGGCAATCATCAGGCGGAAGGCCTCGGGATCGAGCGGATTGTCGTTGGCAAAAAGCTTTTGCGGCAGCGCTTCGAACGGCGTCGACAAGATGGTCGTCGGCCGCCCCCACTCGACCAGTGCTTTATCCATCGCTTCGTCGATCGCATCGCCACAGACCATCGATTCAAGAAAGGCTGACGGGACGTCTGGCAAAAGGGCTTTCAGCGCATCGAAACCCTCGGCGGTCCGTGTGATCAGAACAACCCGCGCGACATGGCATTCATCGATAAATGCGCGGGCGGTTTCGGCAATATAATCGCCCAGATGTTCACCGATGATCCAGACCGTCTTGCCACGCATTTGGTCGAGCCGTTCCTGTTTCGGGCTGCCGAACAATTCGCGCTCGGTCGTCGATCGTTCGACCGATAGGCCACCAGACGGCATAAAGGTTTCGCCCGACGCCGCACGGTCGGCAAGGAAGAACACGGTGGCTTGCGCAACGTCGGCTTCGGTCGGCATTTTGCCGAGAAAGAGTTTGGACAAGACACCATTGCCGACTTTCTGGGCCTCCGCTGTTATCTTTTCGGCTGGCAAGAAAGGCGCATCCTCGGGCGGCTTGCGCAGCAGCCATCCCCCATTGGCTTCGGGCGTATCGGGCCGATCTGCCCAGCCGGGCGCATCGAGGAAATACCCCCCCTGCCGCAGCCGCGAAACAAGCGCAGCGGCAATCGGCGCGGTCAGCAGATATTGATCCCAGGTGCAGATGCCGTCGCCTTCGCGCGCGCAAGCCAGCGCTAAATCGCGGATTTCGCGCGGATTGTTCGTGTCATGCGACATGCGGACCGTATCGTTGCGCGCCAGCCGCGTCAGCAAGGCCTCGACGCGGATGCCCCGCCGCAGCGCCTTCACGGCAGCCGCATGGACAGCATTCAGCCGCTTGTTTTCGAGTATCAGCTTGCCACGGCGCTCGAACAAGCCTGCCTTGCCGCCCGTCCCTGCCAAACGATCGCCATCGACCGGGCCCGGCGCAATGGCGTTGAATTGCACTTCAGGCCCAAGATAACGCGCCATCGATTCGACCATTGCCCGCTGGCCCGACTTCGAGACAGCGTAGTCGGCGCGATTGGGATAAGCGACGGCGAGATATTTCTCGCCGCCGAAATAGGAAGACACATTCAGAATATAGCCCGATCCTTGGGCCTTCATCAGCGGCACAACGTGGTGCATCAGGAAATAATTCGAGATCAGATTGGCATCGAGCGTGTAGTTCCAGGCATCGACACTCATGTCGACGACCATGTCTTCGGCCCCGGCCACGCCGGCATTGTTGATCAGATAATCGATCCGGCCAAATGCCTTCAACGTCGCATCGACTGCACCTTTTAACGACTCGAAATTGCTGACGTCGACATTGGCCAGCGTCTGCACCCGCCGCTCGACTCCGGCAAAACCGATATCCTCCAGTTCGCTGACAATGCGCGCGCGCGCAACGGCAAGTTCGCTATCGCGCCTTGCAACCATCATCACTTTTGCACCCGCCAGGGCCAGCAACCGCGCAACCTGCCCGCCGATCCCGGCCGACCCGCCGGTGATCAAGGCGACTTTGCCCAGATGCAGCCCGGTGATGTTTTCGCTGAAGCCCGGCATGGCTTTGCGCGATCCGGTCGCTTCGCCGATATTATCGGGCACATAAAGCGTCACTTCGCGGATCTTGCTTTCCTTAAGCATGATGCGCGCCGCGTGTCCGGCCGAAAAGCGCGTGTTCTCGACTTCGGTATTGCCGAAGCGCACGATCTGATTGCCCCATTCGACTTGCCGCCGTCGACCATGGCCGACATCGATTTCGGATTCGTCGCGCCAGATCCGGATCAGTTGCTCGGTCGCGGCGCGCAGCATCTGCGCATAAACATCACCTTTGCCGTCGCTCGGGTTTGACAGGAAAACGAACCGCGGCTCCTGAAGCAGATTATCGTTGCGCTTCCAGTAGCGACTGAGCGTGCGGGCGAGCGCGATGTTTCCGGTCAGTTCGGCATCCATGAACCGATCGACATCGTCGTCGCTTGCATCGACCAGTTGACCGATCAGCTCGCCAGGGCCGAGGACCGGCATGAAAAGCGCGGCCGAAATCGGCATAAAATCCTTTGTATAGGCGTCGAGTGCGGCTTCCATTGCGGCAGGTTCGGTCCGGTTGAACCGGATGATCGTCAGGCGATCGTCTGCGCCTGCGGCCTTCGCACGCGCTTGCGCAATCGCCACATCTGCCTGACGTGTAAGACCCAGCAACACGCGTGCACCGCTGGCGATCTGGATGTTGGCGATCTCGAGCGCTTCCTGCCAGCCGTCGCCCGCCGCGATCAGCACGGCAAGCCCCGATCCGTCCATCGACCGCTGCGTTGGCCGCGACAAATAGGTCGATCGCGCTTCCTTGCGCACTGTCATACCGTGCGTCACTTCGAAATCGTGACCGTTATAGGCAGCGGAGTCGTCACTGCCGAGGAACACGCATGTTGTTGCAATGTCGGTCGGTGTCGGAAACGTCTTGGCTTTCGGATTGCCGCCGGTTGCGCGCTCGAGCGACATCATGTCGAAAAACTGGTTTGCCGTTGTCCCCGCGTCGTCGCCGCGCATTGTATCCATGGTCGCAAAAACCGTGCGGATCCGTTCGCTTTCGATCGGTCCCGGGAACACCAGATTGACGCGAATCCCGCGCGGGCCCAGCTCGAGCGACAGTTCGCGCGACCAGGCATTCATTGCCGCTTTGGGCACGACATAAGCCGCGCGCGCATAATAAGGCGTCCGCGAAAAGATCGTCGATATGTTGATGATCGAGCTGCCTTCGCGCATCACAGGTGCCGCCGCGCGCGCAAGATTCCACGCAACGCCGAGAATATTGCGCATCGCGTCACCAACGGTTTCGCTGTCAGTCGAGCCCGATTTCTGGAGCGAAGCGAGCTCGGTCTTGTCGAGCGGCAATTGCTCGATCGACTGCTTCGGTCCGGCAGAGCCAGCATTGTTGACGAGGATATCGATCCGACCGAACCGGCTGACGACATCGGCAATCCCGTCGCGCACCGATTGCGCATCGCCGCCGTCGAGCACGACAGTTGCCAAGCGTTCGGCACCCACGCCCGTCTCGGCACGAATGCCATCGGCTGCCGCATCAGTGCGCGCGGCCGTCCGCCCCGTCATCACGACGGTCGCGCCTTCAGCCAGATAATGGCGGACGATGTGGCCACCCAGATTGCCTGCTGCACCTGTCACGACCGCGATTTTACCTGCCAGTCGCCCCGCTGCGCTCATGGGCGCTGCTTCAGTCCTTGCCTTCGCCACAATCACTTCCCCTTAAATCTGTTGTGCGGCCCACGCTTCAAGCAGCGCATCGCGGCTGCGCAGACCCAGTTCGGGCAGCGCATGATTGACGACATAGGTCGCGCCCGAATGCCGGTTTTCCCACATTGCCTGATGCGCTTCGGGCAGTCCGTCCCACGCCACGACTTGCGGTTCGGTTACTTCGAGCAATCCAGCCGCAATCATGTCGTTCATGCGTGACACTTCGTAGGCATTGCACAAATGCGTGCCAAGGATCGACGCCGTCGGCATCAAAATGCGCCGCTGGCGCGTCCAGACTTGCGGCGCGTAAAACGTAAACCGCTGCCCGGCCAGATCCTCGGAAAAGATGACTCGCCCGGTGAACGGCTTCACCAGCGACGTCGAAACGCCCAGCGTATCCTGCGCCGCGCGCTCGATGATCAGGTCCGGCGCGCCGCGAGGATTATCGGCCGAGCGCAGGATCTTGCCGACCGCCGTGCCGAACGGCTTCATCACTCGGTCCTGATAGTCGCGAACGGCTGCCTTGAATGCTTCGATATCGACCTTGGCATCGGGCAGGCGCGGCATCGTGTCGGGCCAGAGGAAATTGGCACCTTCGCGACGCCGGATTGCCTCGAGACTGACAATGCCTTCGATCGCGTCCTCGAAGCCCAGCGACTGGAGGAATTCGCGTTGCCCGTCGGTCGTCGTGGCAACCACGCTGCGCGCGTTGAAGCGCCGCGCAGCTTCGATCATTTCGAGGCCGGTCTCGTCGAGCAACTCCGTCGAGCGCGGCCCGTAATAGATCAGGACGGCTTCGCCACCGCGCAGCGCGGCTTTGCGCAGCATCTCTTCGGGCGACGCTGCACCAGATTTGCCCATGAAACTGAAATGATAGCCCGACGACGCACCGTAAAAGGCCAACGTGCCACCTTCGGCAAGCAACTGGAAACTGCGCGGAAACGCGGTTTCACCGGCATGGCTGACAACGTAATCGGCGAGTTTGCCGCCGTTCAGCGCTTTATACGCATCGACCAGCGGTGCGCCCGCCGCTTCCCATGCCCGCGCCGCTTGCGCGTCTTCGGGAACGGTGGTGAACAGCCCGGCAAAGCGGGCATCCTTGCGATCGATCGCGCCGACTGCACCTTGCTGGCTCGTGATAAAGGCCGCACGTTCGGGCGAGGAGACCATCCCGGTAACTTGCAGTCCGGTCCGCACCGAACTGCGCAGCGCATCGAGCCCGGTACCAGTTGCGGCCCCTTCGACAAAGAGCGTCCGGCCCGGCGCGATCTGCAGGGTGGTGAACAAGCAGCGCGAAATCGTGCCGAGGTTCAGCACATAACTGCCCGCCTGCTCGAGCGTCAGATCAGGCGGAATCGCGTGCATCTGCGGTGCCTGTACTTCGAGGAACTGCGCATGGCTGCCGGTCTTGGTCTCATAGCCCTGGATCGAAAAACCGGCATACATCGGGTCATTGCCGACTTGCGGGTTCAGCAGATCGTTCGTGCCCGAATAGACGGTGACGAGATCGCCGACTTTCACCCGCCCTTCGGCGCGCGTCTCGCTGCCCAGTGCCGCAACCAGCGCAATGCCGCCCGAGCCTGTGATTTGCACGTCTTCCTCATGCGAATCGAACGGTGACACGGGAATGCCGGTCAGCGCCCAGATGTCGTTGAAGTTCACTTCGCTCGTCAGCATGTAAAGCAGTGCCGCATTCGGCGCTGGCTCCGGCACTTTGACGATCAGTTCGCGTTCGTGGCTTGCAGGCGGACCGAAACGCGGCAGGCCCGTTTCGGGATCGCGTGCAATGCCGAACGCATATTGCCATTCGGGAATACGCGTGACGCCCGGATAAAATGGCGCGCCGACCGGCAGCAATTCGCCGGCCGCTTCGAGTGCTTCGCTGCGCGGTCCATGCGCCTCGTCGATCCAAATGCCGTCGCGACGCACCGGCAGCGGCGGACTGAGCTTATCCATGAACTGCCGAATGCCGGTCTTGCCGCCTTCGGGATCGATGATTGCCTGCGCAAACAATGTCGCTTCGCGCGCCAGCCCGGCGCTCATACCCTGCGCGAGGCCCGTGCGCACGGCTTCGATTGCGCGCTCGCCTGCAGTCCCGCGTCCCGCCCATTCGAGTTGTCGCACGACACGCTTGAGGAAGTCGTCGGCGAGCACGCGATCGAGATCGACTGTCGATGCTTCTTCCCAACGCGCCGTCGCCGCTTGTCGCCCCGCAAATGCGGCACCCAATGGGCTCTTCGCCGGATCACTTACATAAGCGCGGACCGCCGCATGCGCTTGCGCCAGTGCGTCGGTCGATCCCGCCACAACCACATCGACAAGCCCGATTTCGGCAGCTTTGTCGGCATCGATGCTGCGCCCGCCAAGGATCAGATCGAGCGCATCACGCACGCCGGTTGCGCCATATTTGTCTGCAAGCAGCCGCGGCAAACGCTGCGTCCCGCCATAGCCGGGAAGCAAGCGCAAACGGATTTCGGGCTGGCCGAAGCGCGCGGTCGGCTCGGCAATCCGGTAATGACAGGCAAGCGCGAATTCCATGCCGCCGCCCAGCGCAACGCCTTGCACAGCGGCAATGCACGGCTTGCCCATCGTTTCGATCTTGCGAAACGCCAGTTGCGCATTGTTCGGCAGCACCATTGCTTCGTCGACGCTGTGGATTTCCTCGAGCATTTGCCGGATGTCGGCACCCGCGACGAACGAAGCCGTTCCCTCCCCGGTAAACACGACCGCGACGACATCATCCTTGCGTGACAGATGATCGACCACCGTTACCAGTTCGTCGATCGCGCGTTCGTTGAGCGCATTGACCGGCGGATTGGTCACCGTGACGGTCGCCACCCGCTTGCCCGGCGCGACCTGATTATATTGCACCAGAAAATAGCGATTGCGCTCGAACAGCGACTGTTCTTCCGACAGCCGCTGCTTGCGCTGCCAGCTGTCGATAACAGCTTTCAGTTCGTCGAGCGCTTCGGGATTGCGCAGTGTGGTCACATCGCCGACGTCGCCACCTTCGACCAGCGCGCGGACCATACGCCGCATATATTTTCCGCTGCGGGTTTCGGGAAACTGCGAAACTTCGATGAAATCGGCAGGAACCGCAACCGCGCCCTTTTCGGTGCGCACCAAGTCGAACAAACGCCGCTTGTCGTCAATGCTCAGCTTGCGACCCGCCACGGGCACCACGAACGCAAGCGGCGTCAGCCCCTTTTCGCGGTGCGGCGCGCCGACGACCAGCACATTGCCGACGGGCGAGTCCGGGTCGAGCGCTTTGTCGCGCAGCACGGCGCCTTCGATTTCCTCGGTTCCGATCCGGTGGCCCGACACGTTGATCACATCGTCGCTGCGCCCGTGCAGTGAGAAGGAGCCGTCGTCATGCGCAATCGCGAAATCGCCCTGCGTATAAGCCCATGCCCCCCGCCAGCGCTTCCAGTAGCCATCCGACCAACGCGCCGTATCGCCATGCCACCCATTCAGGACACTGCCATTCTCGACGTGAAAATTCTCGGCATCGCCCCATATCGTTCGCGCGAGATAGGGATAAGGCGCGGTGATGACGATTTCGCCTTTTTCGCCCATCGCCGCGCGCCGCCATGGCACGCCAGTCTCACTGTCGCGCGCATGCAGCGCCGTGCTCGGCACTGCTTCGGCATCCTCGACCCAGACGTCCCCGACAATCCAGGGTAGCGGATAGGTATGCGCATCGGGGCGCAACGGGAAATCGTCGTTGCCGTAAAAGTGCGTCCAGGCAATGCCGCCATGCTCGGTCGCCCAGTAGCTGTTAATGTACTGCGGGGTAACATGCGCCATCCCGAAG
>JANODH010000350.1:0-6191 GCA_031412595.1 Sphingomonas sp.
GGACGCATCTTCGGTGGCGAGTCGTATCGACGCGGGCCAACCGGCAAGCGCCCCGAACCTACAATGGCATCGCCCACAACTGTTCGCGGCACCATTCCCGCTCCTGGTTTCAGCAACTAAGCGAAGGCGTAAAAATCATGCGTAAATTGCATCTTCTTTCCATCGTCGCGCTGAGCATTTCTTTGGGCGCATGCAGCGGCGGCGGCACGGCGAACCAGGGGCTTGAAAGCGTTCATCAGCCCGTCGTTTCGCGAACAGACTTTGTGTACGATCTCGGCAATGGCACGGGCGCGCAAAGTTCGCAGCTTCTGGCGGGCTGGTTCAATTCGCTCGATGTCGGCTTTGGCGACCGCATTTCGGTCGACGATCCCACAAGCAATCCTTCAAATCGCCAGCTTGTCGAGGCGGTTGCTGGTCGGCTCGGCCTGATTGTTCAGGATACGCCGCCTGTTACACAGGGCGAAATCGCTCCCGGCAGCTTCCGCGTCGTCGTCAGCCGGACAAAGGCTTCGGTTCCGGGATGCCCCGATTGGAGCCGCTCTTCGGTCGGTAACTATAACGGGGATGCGCCGTCGAATTTCGGCTGCGCCACGAACGCAAGCTTGGCTGCGACGGTCGCCAATCCCAATGATTTCGTTGGCGACGGGCATCAGACCACGAAGACCAACAGCAATTATTTCACGACCGCAATCCGCAAGCCTGCAGCGAAGTAAGGAGCCCGATAAATGAACGCGCCATGGTCTCCTTCCCGCAACGCCGGTGCGTTGCGCGATCCGTTTACGGCTTTCGTCTGTGACGAACAGACCGCCGAAGCGCTGCGGCCGATTGCCGTCGAACTCGGCTGGGCACCGGACAAAATCAATAAGGGCGGACTGCGCAATGCGGTCCAGACCTTGTCGGTCTCGGCAAGCCCCAACATCCTGTTCGTCGACCTTTCGGAAAGCGGCGATCCGCTGAACGACATCAATGCGCTGGCCGAAGTCTGCGAACCTGGCACGGTCGTGATCGCTGCGGGTCAAGTCAACGATGTGCGCTTATACCGCGATCTCGTTGCCAGCGGCATTCAGGATTATTTGCTGAAACCGTTCAGCCCCGATCAGCTGCGCGATGCCTTCATGCACGCCCAGGCTGTTTTCAATGCGCCGAAGCATGTCGAAAGCTCGGTCGAGCGGCCGCACGTCATGACCGCTATCATCGGTGCGCGTGGGGGTGCCGGTGCATCCACGCTTGCGACTTCGATTGCCTGGCTGATGGGCGAACGGTCGCAGCGCTCGACAGCATTGATGGACCTTGACGTCCACTTCGGAACTGGCGCGCTTTCGCTCGATCTTGAGCCAGGTCGCGGCCTGACTGATGCCATTGAAAATCCAAGCCGCATCGATGGCCTGTTTATCGAACGCGCCATGGTAAAAGCGGGCGAGAAGCTTGCGATTTTGAGTGCCGAAGCCCCCATCAATCAGCCAATGCTGACCGATGGTGCTGCTTTCTATCAGTTGCAGGAAGAAATGCGCAGTGCGTTCGAATGCACTGTGATCGATTTACCGCGCGGCATGCTGGTTCAGCATCCGCATCTGATGAACGATGTTCAGGCGACTGTACTTGTTACCGAACTGACCTTGGCTTCCGCACGGGATACCATTCGTCTTTTGTCTTGGCTCAAGACGAATGCGCCGCAGTCGACCGTCATTGTCGTCGCAAATCGTGTGGCAACGAGCGGAACCGGCGAAATCAGCCGCAAGGATTTCGAATCGTCGATCGAACGCAAAATCGACTATGTCGTTCCTGCTGATGCCAAGGTCGTCATTCAGGCAGCAAAGCTCGGCAAAACGGCAGCCGAAGTCGGCAAGGGCACTAAATTTGGCGGCGTTGTCGCCGACATTGCTGCGCGCCTGGTCGCCACAGGGGATGACGCTGCCACAAGCGCAATCGGCGATACGACGAAAGCAAAAAGTTCGCTCCTCGGCAAACTCGGTGGTCTAAAATCGATGATGTCGGGCAAATCCAAGTCCGATGAGAAAGCGAAAGCCGCTTGATGCCACCCATGGCAATCATGTTGATAGGCGGCGCGACGATCCTTTTCGTCGCAATGATCGCCCTCGCCTTCTCGGGGCCATCGACGGCAAAGGCACAAGCACGCCGCATCAATGCGTTGCGCGATCGGCATAGCAACTCGACCGGTGCGATCGTCGAAGCGCAGATGCGCCGCATTCAGGCTGTCCGCAACACGCGGATGGACAATCTTGCCGCGCAATTCCTGCCCAAGCCAGCGGTCCTCAAAAAGCGCCTTGATATGACTGGCAAGGCCTGGACGCCGGGCAAATATCTCGGCGCCTGCCTGATCATCGGTCTGGTCGTCATGGCGGGACTTTTGATCAAAGGCGCGCCTGTTCTGATGAGCATATTCGTCGGTTTTTTCCTCGGGCTGACGATTCCTCACATGGTCGTGGGCTTCACGATCAAAAAGCGTGTCAATCAATTCACCAAAAATTTTCCTGACGCGATCGAATTGCTGGTGCGCGGCCTTCGTTCGGGCTTGCCTATCACGGAAACACTTGGCGTCGTCGCGTCGGAGATCCCGGGGCCCGTCGGTGTCGAGTTTCGGTCGGTCGCCGACAAAATGAAAATCGGCCGTACGATGGATACCGCTTTGCAGGAAACTGCCGATCGTCTGGGTACGCCCGAATTTCAGTTTTTCGTCATCACGTTGCAGATCCAGCGTGAGACGGGGGGCAATCTTGCCGAAACGCTATCCAATTTGGCCGACGTTCTGCGCAAGCGCATGCAAATGAAACTGAAGATCAAAGCAATGTCGTCTGAGTCAAAGGCGTCTGCCTACATCATTGGTGCGCTGCCTTTCATCGTGTTCTTCATGATTTTGCAGATCAACTACACCTACATGGCGTCGTTCTTCAGCGATCCTCGCCTCATTGCGACTGGCCTTGGCGGCATGGTGTGGATGGGCATCGGCGCATTTATTATGCGCCAAATGATCAACTTCGAAATTTAGGGAGGACCGCACTCATGCAACCTGCAGCCGGTCCGACCTTCTTCGGCATCGATGTACTTTTTGTCGCAACAGCACTCAGTGCCGTAGCGTGCTTTGCGTTGCTGCTGGCGATCTACGCAGCAACCACAGTTCGCGACCCGATGGCCAAGCGAGTCAAAGCGCTGAATGAACGGCGCGAGCAGTTGAAAGCTGGTATTGTTGCTTCGACATCGAAGCGGCGCGCTAAGCTCAATCAGAAAAACGAAACCACGGACCGGATGCGGTCCTTCCTCTCGTCGCTGAAAGTGTTGCAGGACACGCAGCTGAAAGCGGCGCAGATCAAGCTGATGCAGGCTGGCATCCGGTCGAAAGACCTTGCCGTCACCGTGATTTTTGCGCGCTTGCTGTTGCCGATCGTCATCGGCGGTGGAGTCGTTTTCTATGTCTACGGCATGGGCGGCCTTGCCGACTGGACACCATTCAAACGCTATGGCGTGGTCGCTGCATCGCTTTTGCTCAGCTACAAAGCGCCCGACATCTGGCTGAACAATACCGTTGCCAAACGATCAAACGAGATCCGCAAAGGCTTGCCAGATGGTCTCGATCTGCTGGTGATCTGCGCAGAAGCGGGGCTGACGGTTGATGCTGCATTCCAGCGCGTTTCAAAAGAACTCGGTCGCGCCTATCCTGAACTGGGCGATGAATTCGCGTTGACCGCGATCGAGCTCGGATTTCTTACCGAACGTCGCGCTGCGTTCGAAAATTTGGCAACACGCGTGAACCTTGATGCTGTCAAAGGCGTCGTTACGACAATGATCCAGACGGAAAAATACGGCACGCCGCTTGCATCTGCGCTGCGCGTCCTGTCCGCCGAATTTCGTAACGAGCGCATGATGCGCGCCGAAGAAAAGGCCGCGCGCTTGCCCGCGATTATGACCGTGCCGCTGATTCTGTTCATTCTGCCGGTGCTGTTCATCGTGATCCTCGGTCCGGCGGCATGCTCGATCAACGATCAGTTCATGAACAAATAGCGGAACCCGCCTTATCGGTGGCAGTTATCGAACGATCCCAAGCAAAGGATCGACGTCATGGCATCGCTAACAAATGATCAATGGATTATTATCGCCATCATATTCGGCGCAGGCCTCATCATTGGCTTCATGATGCGTTCGGGTGGGGCGAAATGGCGCACGAAATATGAAGCGGAGCATAGTGCCCACAAGGCTTTGCGACATGATTATGATGCACACCTCGCGCGTAATCCCGATGGCGTACCGCGTGACCGCGACCGACTACGCTCTGGAAGTTTCTAACGCTTCAATGTCGCCTGCGCGTTCAATGTCGCCTGCGCAGCGGCAAGGCGCGCAATCGGCACGCGATACGGCGAAGCACTGACGTAATCGAGACCGACGGTTTCGCAAAAGCCGATGCTTGCCGGATCGCCGCCATGTTCGCCGCAAATGCCCAGCTTGATATCGGCGCGCGTTGCCCGGCCTCGCTCGGCCCCGAGTTTAACCAATTCACCCACGCCTTCGATATCGAGGCTTACAAACGGGTCGGTCGTGTAAATTCCCTGATCGACATATGTCGTCAGAAACCGACTGGCATCATCCCGAGAGACGCCCAAAGTCGTCTGCGTCAGATCATTCGTGCCGAAGCTGAAGAAAGCACCGACCTCGGCAATTTCGCCCGCCATCAGCGCGGCGCGTGGCAGTTCGATCATCGTGCCGACCAGATATTCGATGCGCTTCCCGCGTTCGGCGAAGACCGCTTCGGCCGTTCGATCAATAACGTCCTTCATCAGTTCGAGCTCGCGCTTGGTCGCGACGAGTGGCACCATCACTTCGGGGATCGGCGAAACATCGAGATCGCACGCGGCTTCGAAAATCGCACGCGCCTGCATTTCGTAAATCTCGGGGTATGTCACGCCAAGCCGACAGCCGCGATGGCCGAGCATGGGGTTGAATTCGTGCAGTTCCGACGCGCGGCGCTTCAGTACATCGACGCTGACGCCAGCAGCATTCGCGACGTCGGCAAAATCGCTTTCCTCCGTTGGCAAAAATTCGTGCAAAGGCGGATCGAGCAGACGGATCGTCACCGGCAAGCCCGCCATCACTTCGAAAATACCCAAAAAATCTGCGCGTTGTTCAGGCAGCAGTTTGGCAAGCGCGGCCCGCCGCCCTTTTTCATCCGACGCGAGGATCATCTGGCGAACCGCCGTAATCCGCGCCGCCTCAAAAAACATATGCTCGGTGCGGCACAGCCCCACCCCTTCGGCACCGAATTCGCGCGCGATCCGGCAATCGTCGGGCGTTTCGGCATTGGCGCGCACTTTCATGCGGCGCGCCGCATCGGCCCAGACCATGAGGGTCGAAAAATCGCCCGACATTTCGGGCTGCACGGTTGCGACCGCGCCGACCATGACTTCGCCTGACGCGCCGTCGATCGTCAAAACGTCACCCTCGCGGATTTCACGCGTGCCAACGCGCGCGATCTTTGCCTTTGCATCGATACTGAGCGAGCCTGCACCCGAAACGCACGGGCGGCCCATGCCGCGCGCCACCACCGCTGCGTGGCTGGTCATCCCGCCACGCGCAGTCAATATTCCTTTCGCGGCGTGCATGCCGTGGATGTCCTCGGGCGAGGTTTCGGTGCGGACGAGAATGACGCTATCGCCCATTTCTGAGCGCTTTTCCGCTGTATCGCTGTCGAAAACGGCTATGCCCGATGCTGCGCCCGGCGACGCGGGCAGCCCCTTCACGAGCACATCGCGCGCGGCCAGCGGATCGAGCGTCGGATGCAGCAACTGATCGAGTGCTGACGGGTCGACGCGGCACACAGCTTCGTCGCGCGTGATCAGCCCCTCGTCCGCCATGTCGACCGCGATTTTCAGCGCCGCTTTCGCCGTGCGCTTCCCCGAACGGGTCTGGAGCATCCACAACGTCCCGCGCTCGACCGTGAATTCGATATCCTGCATGTCGCGATAATGCGTCTCCAACAGGTCGAAAACACGCGCGAGCTCGCCATACACATCGGGCATCGATTCCTGCATCGACAGCGGCTTCGCTTTGGCGCGTTCGCGCGCTGCCGTCGTCAGATATTGCGGCGTGCGGATCCCTGCGACGACATCTTCGCCCTGCGCGTTGATCAGATATTCGCCGTAATAAGCGCGCTCGCCCGTCGCCGGATCGCGGGTAAATGCCAC
>JANODH010000351.1:0-1891 GCA_031412595.1 Sphingomonas sp.
CTGCGGCTGCGCGGTGTCACCGATGCACCGCTGCAATTCAGGACAGCGCCTGCGGATGTCGAGCGGGAAGGGCTTGCTCATTGGCAAGCGCGCCTGGCGTCTGATGATGACCGGATTGTTGGCGTGTTCAATGACCATCGATTGATCGGGATCGGTGGCATGGCGCGCGATCAACGCGTGAAGTTGCGTCATAAAGCTTTGCTTTTCGGCATGTTCGTTGCCCCGGAAGCGACCGGCCGAGGGATCGGCAAAATGATCGTCGAGGCTGTGATTGCCGAAGCGCGCGGTTTCGTGTCGTCGCTGCACCTGACCTTGATGGCGGATAACGAGCGTGCACAGGCCCTGTACGCGCGCTGCGGTTTCGTCGTTTACGGGCGCGAGCCGCAGTCGGTCATGCAGCCCGATGGCCCCGGCGACGAGCTTTTGATGTGGCGCGCAATAGACTCGTGAGCTTCCGCCGGTTAGCAGCCGCGCATGTCAACAATATTGATCGTCGATTTCGGTAGCCAGGTCACACAGCTGATCGCACGCCGCGTGCGTGAAGCCGGGGTCTATTGTGAGATCGCGCCGTTCAACGCGGCTGAAGCGGCATTCGACCGTTTGAAGCCAGCTGGCATCATCTTCGGTGGCGGTCCAGCATCGGTAACGCATGCCGACAGCCCGCGTGCGCCGCAGCGCTTTTTTGAGGCGGGGATACCGCTTCTCGGCATTTGCTACGGCCAGCAGACAATGTGCGCGCAACTCGGCGGCAGGGTTGGCAGTGTCGAGAGCCGTGAGTTCGGGCGCGCTTTTCTGAAAGTCGACGAAAGCTGCGTGCTGTTCGACGGGCTTTGGGCGCCGGGCGAAAGCCATCAAGTGTGGATGAGCCATGGCGACAAGGTCGAAGCGCTGCCGCCCGGTTTCCGCGTTGTCGCCACATCCGAACGTGCGCCATTTGCCGTTGTCGCCGACGATGCGCGGCGTTTCTACGCAACCATGTTTCACCCCGAAGTCGTGCACACGCCCGATGGGGGCAAGCTGATTGCCAATTTCGTACGACATGTCTGCGGCTGCCCCGGCGACTGGACGATGGCGGGATATCGTCAGGCCAAGATCGCCGACATCCGCGCGCAGGTCGGTGACAAGAAAGTCATCTGCGGGCTTTCGGGTGGCGTCGACTCAGCCGTTGCCGCTGTGCTGATCCATGAAGCGATCGGCGATCAACTGACGTGCGTTTATGTCGACCACGGTCTCATGCGGCTCGGCGAAAGCGAACAGGTGGTAAGCCTGTTTCGCGAGCATTACGGCATTCCGCTGGTGCATGTGAATGCCGCGACATTGTTCATGGATGGCCTGAAGGGGCTGACCGATCCCGAAGCCAAACGCAAATTCATCGGCAAGACGTTCATCGATGTGTTCGACGACGAAGCCCGCAAAATCGGGGGCGCGGATTTCCTCGCGCAAGGGACGCTTTATCCAGACGTGATCGAAAGTGTTTCGTTCACCGGCGGCCCGAGCGTAACGATCAAGAGCCATCACAATGTCGGTGGCTTACCTGCCGCCATGAAGATGGGGCTGGTCGAGCCGCTGCGTGAATTGTTCAAGGACGAAGTGCGTGCGCTCGGCCGCGAACTCGGGCTGCCTGAAATATTCGTCGGACGCCATCCGTTTCCGGGGCCAGGCCTTGCGATCCGCATCCCCGGTGAAGTCACCAAGTTACGGTGCGACGTGCTGCGCAAAGCCGACGCCATCTATCTAGAAGAAATCCGTACAGCAGGGCTTTACGATGCGATCTGGCAGGCGTTTGCGGTGCTGCTGCCCGTGCGGACCGTCGGCGTGATGGGCGACGGGCGGACTTACGAAAATGTGTGCGCGTTGCGTGCGGTGACATCGGTCGATGGCATGACTGCGG
>JANODH010000352.1:0-3669 GCA_031412595.1 Sphingomonas sp.
CGCTGCCGATCAAAGATACCGCAACGTTGCGGCTTGGCGTGAACAATGTGTTCGATATTGATCCGCCGCTGGTTAGCCAGTCGTCGCTTGCAGGCACCGTGGGTAACGGTAACACGTTCCCGGGCACCTATGATGCGCTCGGCCGTTATGTGTTCGTCAACCTGACTGCCGACTTCTAAGTCGGGCATCAGTCGCTAAAAAGATCAGCGGCGGGGCATTGCTCCGCCGCTTTTCTTTTGTCCGCTATCCGCTTAGCTGAGCGGATGGACGCAGAAGAACTTGAGCGGAAAGCGGATGTAGCTGCGGGTCGGCGCGACTATGCGCTTGCTCGTGAAATTCTTGTCCGGGCGACGCAGGCGGATCCTGCGAGTGGCGATCGATGGCTCAAACTGTCGGCCATGGCGCGTGCGACGGGTGACGCGCGGGGCGCGTTGAACGCCATCGATCGGGCACTTACAATCGACCCACTCCACTTCATGGCGTTGCTGATGCGGGCGACGCAACTTGAAGCACTGGGCGACGCCGACCGATCGGGGCTGGCATTCGGGCATGCTCTGGCACAAGCGCCTGACGAGGTTCCTCCGCATCTCTCGCCCGTGCTCGCTCATGCAGCCGTGCAATATGCCTTGTGGCAAACACGGCAGGCGAAGCGTCTGCTTGCGGATGTAAAGACGCCGACACCGGCCATCGAACGTCTGATTTCCAACGCGGTTCGCCAATCGACGCCGGATCGCGCCGGACCGACGCACTATTGTTTTCCCGGACTTGCCGAAATTCCGTTTCACGATCGCGCCCGCTTCCCATGGCTGGCGACGCTAGAGGCAGCGACGGAAGTCCTCACCAGCGAATTTCACGCTGTTGCTGCAGCACAAGCGGCTGAGCTTGTTCCCTATATTCAATATGGGGACACGGTCCCCCTCGAACAGTGGAAGGCACTAAACAATAACAGAGACTGGACAGCGATCCACCTTCTTGAACGTGGCCGGCTCGTCGAAGTAAATGCTCGGCATTGTCCGCAGTTGATGGCGCTGTTGGCGGGCATCCCACAGCCGGAAATACCAGGCGCAGGTCCCAACGCAATGTTTTCGCTCCTGGCGCCGCAGACTCATATTCCGCCGCACACGGGGATTACCAATACGCGGCTCGTCTGCCACCTTCCTTTGATCGCGCCGTCGGGATGTTGGTTCCGGGTTGGCGACGTTCGAAAGGAATGGGTCACCGGCAAAGCCTGGGTCTTTGATGACACGATCGAGCATGAAGCAATGAATCCGACTGATCAACTCCGCGTCGTCCTCATTCTGGACATTTGGCACCCCGATCTTGACGGAGTCGATCGGCAAGGCGTTAGTGCTGTCATCGGCGCTGGCGGCGGTATCCACGGACTATGACGCTGGATGCGCGCGCGGCGCAACTCGCTGCGCTTGTCGGGCCGACAATGTCGTTACTGACGATCGATCGATGCACCGATTTCGCGATTGATGCCCTCGCAGCGGACCGGGGTGACCTTGCGCTTCGTGTTTTGGTTCCGCTATCCGCGTTTGCACCCGGCCGGGCACGCGTGTGGCAGATGTTGGGACTTGCTCACCGCCATGTTCAGGACAGCGAAACTGCCCTTTATGCATTTGCTCGCGCCGCTGCACTTGCGCCCAAGGATGTGCTTATTGTCAATGGGCACGCAACGGCGGCGCTGGAAGCAGGCGTGCCGTCTGCGCTCCTTTTCAAGGCCGCCCGGGATCTTTCGCCCAATGATCCGGAATTGATGCTCTCAACGGTTGCCGCGCTCAAGGCAGAAGGGCATGCTGATGTTGCCGAGCAATTGCTTGCGCGCAGTGTTGATGCGAACCCAGCGTGGGTCCGGGGCCATGAAGCGCTGGCTACATTACGACTGACGATGGCCGGCGGTACGGATTTCGCCCGCAGCTTCGACGAAGCGGCGTCTAGCTTACCGCCGAACCTACCGCTGCATCTTGCCTGGCAGCGCACACTTGCGCAGGCCGGGCGCTGGGATGCCGCGCGCGAGGTGATCGAGGACGGCCGGTCGCAGCTTGGCGACCGGATTGAGTTTACCGCTGCGATGGCAAATATCGCCGCAGAGACTGGAGACGAGAAGCTCGCGGAGATGCTGTTTCGCCAAGCGGCAACGTTGGATGACCCCGGAACACGAGTTGGCCATGTCCGCCATTGCCTGCGGACCGGACGTATTGAAGAAGCAGAAGCGCTGGCGATAGGCGCATTGACGCGCCAGCTTCCATCGACGATCTGGCCTTATCTGTCGCTGATCTGGCGACTGCGTGCCGATAAAAGGGCTGCGTGGATTGACGGTGCGCCGCCAATGGTATCAGTGATCGATCTCGATCTTACGCCCCAGGAACTGGCAGCGATCGCAATAACGTTGCGCCAACTGCACACGACACGCCACCATCCGGCTGAACAATCCGTTCGCGGCGGTACGCAAACCGAAGGCGTGTTGTTTGCGCGCATCGATCCTGTGATCAAGGGCCTTCGGGTAAAGGTTGAAGCTGCCGTTCGGGATTATGTTGATGCTTTGCCGCCATTTGACGAGAAGCATCCCCTTTTAGGTACAGCACGCACAAACATTCGATTTGCTGGAAGCTGGTCAGTTCGCTTGGGTTCGCAAGGGTTTCACACATGCCACACTCATCCACTGGGTTGGATCAGTTCAGCCTTATACGTCTCCTTGCCCGACAGTCTCGGCCCTGAACCGGCTGGCTGGCTCGAACTTGGCGCACCGCCGCCTGATCTTGGGCTCAAACTACCTGCCTACATGTTGGTCGAGCCAAAGCCCGGCCGCCTTGTCCTTTTTCCCTCGACGATGTGGCACGGCACGGTACCGTTTCAAGATGGCGAGCGCTTGACCGTCGCCTTCGACGTTGCGGTGCCAAATCGGTAACGCCGTTCAGGCCAAAACCAACTTCCCCTCGCCCTCGTCGACGTTAACCGTCCCCCCATCCGCCACATCCCCCCGCAAAATCGCGTCAGCCAGCGGATCCTGAAGATATTTCTGCACGGCGCGCTTAAGCGGCCTTGCGCCATACACCGGATCATAGCCCACGCGCCCGAGCCACGCGCGCGCCGCATCGGTCAGGTCGAGCGTCACTTTGCGATCGGCCAGCAGCTTCTGCACGCGGCCGACCTGAATATCGACGATCGGTCCCATGTTCGCTTGGCTGAGCCGGTGGAACAGGATGATCTCGTCAAGCCGATTCAGGAATTCAGGTCGGAAATGCCCGCGGACGATTTCCATGACTTGCGGCTCGACGCTGGCGACCGTCTGCTCGTCGGGCAGATTGGCGATATATTGCGAGCCGAGGTTCGACGTCAGAATGATCAGCGTGTTCGTAAAGTCGACTGTCCGGCCCTGACCGTCAGTCAGCCGTCCGTCGTCGAGCACCTGTAGCAGAACGTTGAACACGTCGGCATGCGCTTTCTCGACTTCGTCGAACAGGATCACCTGATAAGGCCGCCGCCGCACGGCTTCGGTCAGAACGCCGCCCTCTTCATAACCGACATAGCCCGGCGGGGCTCCGATCAGCCGCGCGACCGAATGCTTTTCCATGAATTCGCTCATGTCGATGCGGACCATTGCCGAACCATCGTCGAATAGAAACTCGGCAAGCGCTTTGGTCAGCTCGGTTTTGCCGACGCCGG
>JANODH010000353.1:0-8254 GCA_031412595.1 Sphingomonas sp.
TGGTCTATGTATCGTCATGGATCAAATGCCATCAGCCTGCGGTTTTCGCCTGCGCGCTGCTGAATTCGCAACCAATGGGGTTTTATGCACCGGCGCAAATCGTCCGCGATGCGCAGGAACACGGCATCGAAGTGCGCGCAATCGATGTGAACCATAGCGATTGGGACAGCAGCATCGAAAGCGGCGCGCTGCGCCTCGGTTTGCGCCAGATCGATGGGTTTCGCGAAAACTGGGCCGAGATGATCGTGGCCAATCGTCCATTCGACAGTGTGGAGACACTGGCGCGCAAGGCGGTGCTGCCCTCTGAAGCGTTGCGCTTGCTGGCCGATGCCGATGCGTTCCGCTCGATCGATCTCGACCGGCGTGGTGCCTTGTGGGATGTCCGCCGCACGCCTGTCGATACCCTCCCACTGTTTGCCGCAGCCGACGCGCGTGAACTGGGCGTGGAGCCTGCGGTCAGCCTGCCGCTCATGCAGGCGGGCGAACATGTTGTTGCCGATTATCAGACGATGCGCCTGTCGTTGAAAGGGCATCCGGTATCGTTTCTGCGCGCTGCATTTACAGCCGAAGGCATATCGAGCTGTGCAGCAACATCGGCCGCTAAAGGCGGCGCGCGCGTGAAGACAGCCGGGATCGTCCTCGTCCGCCAGCGCCCGGGCAATGGCAATGCGATTTTCGTTACGATCGAGGATGAAACCGGCGTCACCAATATCGTTATCTGGGCGCGGTTGTTCGAAACATTCCGTCGCGAAGTCATGGCATCGCGACTGATGCTGGTCGAAGGTGAAGTGCAGCGCAGCCCCGAGGGCGTCGTCCATTTGATGGCATCACGCATTCATGACCGGACTGCGGATCTCTCGCGCTTGTCGCAGACGCATGATGCCAACCCGCTGCTGTCGCGCGCCGACGAATTTCTGCATCCGCAATATCACCGGCATCAGCATCCGCGCGATGCCCGCATCTTGCCGAAATCGCGTGACTTTCATTAATGCCGCCCCATTATCGGCGGCCAATCCCCAGTGCGCTGAGTGAATTCTGGTCGAATTTCAGGCGGAGCGTCACATAAGGCCCGCTGCGCGTATAGCGTGCGTCGTTGTAATCGCGGTCGTTATAGCCGACGACGTTATAGCCCAGCGTGATGTAGCTGTTTTCGAACGGCGACAGGCTGATCGATGGCCCGCCCGCATAGCTGATCGCTTTGCCACCGTTGCTCTCGCGAACCGTGCCCGCAATGCCGACATCGACTGTCTCGGATAAGTCGAAGCGGATGTCGGCCCCGACGACATTAGACCAGCCGGTTAGATCGTCCTGATCGATTTTATCGGCCACGTAACGCGATCCCCAGAACAGCGAGACTTCGCTGCGTCCCAGATAGCGACCATCCGATTTGGTTACAGGGGACCAGTTCACGCTCAGGCTGTTGATGACGCGCTTGCTGCTCGCATTGCCGCTGATCAGAAGCGGCGCGCCGCCGATCGGTCCGGGCAGTCCGGCGACCGCACCACTGACGGTATCACTGCGCAGCTCGAGCTTTTCGAGCCATGACCAGCGGCTGTCATCCGGACGGTGCGCCCAGCTGAGCGCCAGCGCCGTCGATTGGGTCGTCGGCGCGGCGTTGCCGTTGGCGCGGAACCAGCTGAACTGGCCGCCGAAAGCACGGCCCTCACCCAGTTGCCGCAGGCCCGATATCGTCATGCCGTAGCGATCGCTGCGGTCAGCAGCGCGAAATTCGAAGCGGCTGGCAAGGCTCCAGCGATCACCGCGATAAGTGGCACCCGCTGTTACAGCCGTGAAGTCCTCGGTGAGCGCGCCGTCGGTACCGATAAAACCGCCCGAGGCAACCGGCTGTTCGGGATTAAGCACCCGCGTGGCGTCGATACCGCTCAGCGTTTTGTTGCCATCGATGGTGAAATCGACTGTCCAGTTTTTGCCGATGGGGAGCGATTGTGACAGCCCATAAGCCGCAAAGCTGCGCGGCCCATATTCGGCAATGCTCTGCTGATTAAGGCTCGAGACGAACCGTGCGCCATCCCACGGTTTGACATCGAAGCCGACGCGCACAGTGCGGGCGTCGATGGCTTCGCCCTTGGCGATTTCATAAGCCCCGACCACTGCGATATCGCGCGTGACGGCAAACCGCGCGGTTGCCTTGTGGCGTGCGGGGACGTCGATGCTGGCGTCCTTGCCGCTCAGCGCGAATTCGGTCTGGGCGTCGAGTTCGAGCCGATTGTTCAGAAACCGCTTGGTCGCGCCGAGTTGTGCGATCGTCGAATTTGCCTCGCGCCCGTCGTTCAGCCGGTCGTTTGCCACTGTAATCCCGGCACGCAAATCGATGGCTTTCGTGCGATATTCGACCCGGGCCTGTCCGGCCTGCCGCTTGGCGAGCCCGCCGAGATAGCGCTCCTGCCAGGCGCTGCCGACGAGCGACAGATCGTCTCCAAAGCGAACGCGACCGTCGAGCCCGAATTTCTGCGTCCCGGTTTCCGTGGCATTGGTCTGCCCGACGCCGAAGCCTGCTTCCTGCTGACGGATATAGGCCAGCAGATCGACGGCTTTGCCGTGGTGTTCGACTTCGACGAGATATGCCGCGGCCGTTCCGGCATCGGTCGGCACAGTGCCGCCGCGACCCGCTTTGTCGCTGACCGCGACTTCGGCACGGACTTCGGTAGCAGCATTTGGCTGAAACTTGACATCAACGCCGCCGACATTCGTCTTGGTCGTATCGGTTTCATCGTGGATCACGCTGGTGCCGACGGTCAGCGTTTTCGCGGCGTTGGTCCATGTTGCCCGCCCGCCTGCATTCATCACGCGCTGGGCCACGCCATCGACTTCATAATCGGCAACGATGATCTGCGGGTCGAGCAGCGAGGACCGGCTGAGCACCGGCTCGCGGAAACGAAGCGTGCCAGCGACATAATCGATGTCATAATCAATATGCCGGGTCAGTGCTTTGGTTTCGACGATCCGATCCGAGCGCAGACGATCGCGCACTTCGATTGTGATGCGTTCACTGTTCGGCAAGATATCGCGCGCGGCAAGCTGATAAGGACCGCTCAGCCCATTGCCCTGAATTTCCTCGCGGCGATGACGGTAGGGCGTATCAGCGGCAAATGCCGTCGCAGAGACCTGCTCGCTACGATATTGCGCTTTCACGCCACTGAAGCTGCGGATGTAGCGCGTGAGCTGCGGCTCGACCATGCCGGTTTCGAAATCGCCGAACAGGGCATAGAATTGCGGACGCTCAAGCCGGACATAGAGCTTGCGGACCGACGCGGCGTCATATCGGCGTTCGCTGCGATCGGCATAGATCGTGTAATAGGCTTGCGGATCGATCACGCCGCCGAAACGGCTCTCGTCGCCGTTCTTGTCGCTGTCGTAAGCGAGTGTCAGCAGCCATTTGCCTTTGATGCGGCCCTTTGCATACAGCGCGACGCGGGCATCGGTCAGCCAATGGTCGCCGTTTGCGCCAAGCCCTTCGAGGCGGCCTTTGAGCGTGTTGAACCCTGCTGTGCCTGACGCGAAACCGACGACTGTCCAGGGACGATTGCCGGGCTCCAGCCAGGTTTCGATGCGCTGCATCCGGGTGACCTGCCCCTCGCGGAATGGCAGCGTGATCGTCAATGCGCCCGACGCTGTCGTCGGTTCCAGCTCGATATAGGCAATGCCGTCGTCGCCATCGACGCGCCAGACCGGGCGACCGCGCTCAAGCCCGGCAAGCTGCCGTGCCGCCTGCGCGTCGGCTTCGACGGCGGCGTAATAGGGTGCAGGAACGAGAAAATCGCCGACAAGACCATGGTGCACAGGGCGGCCATCACGGTCCGTCAACCGAACGGCGATAACCGGTCGCGTAATGCCATCAGCAAGGAGAACTGATTTTTCACGAACGAGCGTGCCGTTGATCGCGCTAGCCGAATAACGGACAGTTCGCTCGAGGCGCTCCACGATCACGCCATTCGCATCGCGCACTTCGGCCATGAAATTTGTCGCCCGATCACTCAGGTCGAGCGCGCGCCAGACTGTTACCGCAATCGATCCGTCGCCATTTTTGCGCGTGCCGTCGAGCGCAAGTGTGTTGACCGGCTTGCCGTTGCTGAACAGCGTCACGCTTTGATCGGGCCGGTGCTTGATCGCAACGCGAACGGCTTTGGTGCGCGGATTGTGATCCGGCTCGGGAAACAGCCAGCTGACACCAGGAGCCTGCCCCACAAACCAGTCGCGCTCGCCACCGGCTGCAACCGCTTCGCCAATTGCTTTCGGGCGGGCAGGGGCGGGCGCAGCGTCCAGTGCCGGGTTGACGCCTGCCTGCGCACGGAAATCGACGCGGACAAGCGTTCCACCGAGGCCTTCGACAAAGCGCGAGATCGGATTGCCGCCGCTGCGGGCATTGCGCGCGCAATCGGCAGGCACGAGACTGCGCCCCAAAGTCGACGGGTCCATCTGGACAACATGCGTGCCGGGCAAGACGCCTTCGAAGTGATAGCGTCCGTCCGCATCCGTAACGGCATAGCTGCCGTCTTCGAGCATGACGCGGACGCCGCCGATTCCGTTGGCGCTGTCGGGATCGACCGCGCAGCCGCCGTCGGTGATCCGCCCGATGATCGTCAGGCGGTCGGCAAGCGTATCGCGAGTGATCCGAACCATTGCGTCGGCCACCGCGCTCGTCGTGCCGCGACTGTCCCGGGCTTGTGCGCGATTCACGGTTTGGCCCGCCTTCGCATCGGGGCGGACTTCGAGCAGATATGTCAGCACACCAGAAGCGCGCGCGTCGAGCGGCGGGATAATAACAGTCAGATTTGATCCATCATTACTAACCGTATAGGCACTATTTATTCCGTTGTAGCGCACGGTAGTGGGTTTCAGCCGCATCGTATCCGGCAGTCGGTCGCTGACCGTAATCGCCCCGGTCGCGCGCGCGCTGTCCCCATTCGTGACTGTGATGCGATATTGGACGGCGTCGCCAGGCACGGCAATCGCGCTCGACGCTGATTTGCGCAATTGGAGCGCAGCGCCCGGTTTATCGATGGGAATATCGACACGGACGGGCGCGGGATCGACGACAAGGAACGGTTGACCGTAAGAGCCCGCGACAAGTGTATAAGGCAAGCCGTCCGGACGCAACAAACCGGCCAACTCGGCCGGGGAGGAAAGCGATGGGGCACTGTATGGCGTGGGCGGCTCGACCACGACGCGATACCGGCCGGGCCTGACAAAGGGAAAACGGTAATCTCCGGGCGGGAAGCTGTAGGTGGCGCCGCTTGTGTCGGTCACGGTCGAGCCTGTTACCAATGTCGACGGGAAACGCGAAACCGCATCATCACCGAACACGACTGCAGGCTGGCCGGTCGAATCGTCGATCAGCGTAACGCGGACCCCCGCAATTGGTTTGCCATCGGCACTGTCGAATACAATACCAAAGGGATCGATCAGCACTTCGATCGGCGACATGGCGATTGCCGCACCGTCCTGAGTACGCGTTGACGCCAATGTAAGCGCATCACCAGGACGCAGGGAAAGATGGCAGTCACCTGCCACGGGCGAAGGAGGAACCGCAGCGGTTAGAACGATGCCGACGAAAAGGCTCGAGTTAACGCCTGTTTCCTGCAGCGTGATGGTTTCGCGATCACCTGCTGGTGTCGTCAACGTGACGACCAGGCTGTCGATTGCGTCTGTACGCAGGTTGTCCGCTACCGACGTGATTCCGACAATCAGCGGCTCGCCGGCGCGAATGCGCGTCGTTGGTTCGACGCTGGCTGGCACGCGCGCGGTCGCGGCAAACACGCCGTCGAGTGTTACCGGCATATCTCCCGTGGAACTGCGGCAAAGTGTGTCGGGTACGGGCAGCAGTGTCGCGCCCGCCGCGCCTGAAAAATGGTATGTTGTCAGCGAAAGCGCGCGCGCAGGGGTTTCGACAGGGATATCGACGCGATTGGATTGGCGCGTCATCGTTGTGGCGCCGACCTGCCATTGCAGGCTCGCGGTATTCGTGATGGTTTGCGCACCGGCCGGCGCTGCCAACGCCGATATCAGCGTGGCGCAGAGTGCGATGATCGCCTTGAGATGGTTAACGCCAAATGCCATCGTGTCAGAGACGTGCAGGGATGATCAAAGTGCCGCGCTCGAACCAATAGTGCTCAGCACGACGGCAAACGGCGTTCCTGCCCCGTAAGGGACAGAAACGCCGCGAGCAGCCGAATGCTCGAAAATCCCCCGATTTCGAGCATCTGACGCATCAGAGAATAGTTGCCTGGAAATAGACCGTCACGTTTGCGCCCGAGGCCACGTTGTTTAGCGCGCCTGACGAAACCGTCTGGCCGCTAACGGTTCCGCCTGCTGTCCCGTTGGCATTGCACACGCCTGCGGTTGCAGTACCGTTGATCCGCAAGGTCGACGCGACAATGCCGAGTGTGGCGGGAACTGTATCGCTGAGCGAGACGCCCGATGCCGGTTGCGCACCCGAGTTGGCCACGATGATGCAATATTCGATCGTGGCGCCCGGGATCATCTTCGCGTTGGCGGCATTGCCGCTGGCGATTGTGTTTACAGGGTCTTCGATGACGCGAACGTTTTTGGTTACGGCGAGATTTGCTGTCGAAACAGTGTAATCATCACGCGCGACACCGAAGCCGTCACTCGCCGTGTTGAGCGCATCATACGCAGTATCAGCAAGCACCGTGTCGACGCCGGCCGTGTTCGCGCCAGCGGTTGCCGTTGCGATCGCACCCTGGCCAGCAGCACCGCCGAGGCGTGCTTGTCCGGTAAGCGTAACCCCGGCGACGTCGCCCGTAACCCGGCCCGACGGAATATTCGCGACAACGAATACCGTACGCGATGTATCTTCGAGCACTTCGTCGAGGAATGTCAGAACGGTCGTGTCAGTCGTTGGGTCGTAGATATTGTTTCCGTTGCTATCGGCATAGATGACGGGAGCCGTAACATCATAATTGTCCGTCCCGCCGTGGATCGCTGTCCCACCCGCGAGCTGTGTCAATGCAAGACCGAAATCCATGACAGCGTTCGACGTATTGGTAATCTGAAAGGTCGTAACGGCAGCGGATTGACCGGGCACGACTTGAGTCGTCGCGACGGGTGCAAATTCGTCGACACGGAACACGACTTTACGGTCGACTGTAAACACGGTCGGTGTGTTCGATACGGTCGGTTGGCCAACGCCGCCGACCGAGTAACTGACGGTCGCGGTGTTGGAAATCGTGCTGCCGGCGGCAGTGCCTGCAGCAAAAGCTGCGGTCGTGCCAAAGGCTGAAACTGCGATGCTGCTGGCCCCCGCCAGCAGCTTCATGGTCTTGATCATCGGTCTGGTCTCTCTTTATTAACCTCGAAACGCCGGCCCACCCCGTTGGCGTTCAGAACGGGTTTGCGGCTATTTGACGACACCGCGGAAACTGAGTTTGCCGGCCGCACCGACCGGGATCGGCGTCTTCATGGCCCAGCGGACATGCGTCACGTCTTCGGGATAAGCTGCTCGCGCGGTGCCGTCCGCGTTGCGCACTTTTAGAGCTGCCAGCGTGCCCCACGACTTGCCGCCATCGATCGATACGATGGTGCCGGCGTCACCGGTACCCTGATAAGCAACAGCGCCTGGCAGTGGATTGGTAACAACGAAATCGGCTGCGGGCTTCGTGCCGAGATTTTTGTACGCAAGCACGAAGACGAGGCGATCGCCAGGCACAACGACTTTCGGTTCCTCAAGCACCAGCCGCGTTTTGCCGTCGGTTTGCGCCACTGACTTTTCGACGAAGACGCTGCTGGTCAGGGCAACGTCATTCGCTGCCTGCGCCGCGACGGGCACAACAAGTGCGAACAGAGCGAAAAGGAATTTCATGGGGAGAAACCTTTCTTTCATGATCAATTGATGCGGACTTTGAATGTGACAGTGCGGGACTGGCCACCCGGAACGGTTCCAAAGCGCACCGAAACTGTGTTCGCCGCGAATTCGCCGGCGTCGCCATCGGTCAGATCCGTCAGAGCCACCGACTGCGACGTGATGCTGTTGGGCACGTAAGTCGTACTCGCCGGAACGGGGTCGCCAGCAGCAAGATTGGCCAATGTTCCTGTGCCAGATACCGTTGCGACAAGCGTGTAGGTCACGATTGCGCCGGGCACAGGTTTCGAACCGCCAAACGGATCGAGGACCGATGCGCTTTTTATGAAGGCAACTGTGGCTGCACTAACGACATAAAAGCCGCCGTCGCGCCCTTGCGCCGAACTCAGGCCGACAACGGCATCGCCGCCGCCT
>JANODH010000354.1:0-7560 GCA_031412595.1 Sphingomonas sp.
CGCGCATCATTAGGCCGAGCGAGGTCCGCGCGCGCCGCCATGGGGCATCCGCTGGCTTGTAAACGATATGGCGCAGGTCGTTCAGTCGCCCCGGCAAAGGCGGACGTCCTGCCGCCAGCCATGTCTCGCGCGCTTGCCCACCCTTCCACGCGCGCGTCGTGAAGCCCAGTATCTCGGTCTTGACCCCGCACCGCTCGAGCGTCCGCGCCATGATATCCGCACTGATCGCGGCAATCGAAATCGGACGGCCGCGCATCGAGCCTGAATTGTCGATCAGCAGCGAGACGACCGTATCCTTGAATTCGGTTTCGCGCTCGACCTTGTAACTCAGCGAATGCCCCGGCGAGGTCACGATCCGCGCCAGCCGCGCGGCATCGAGCATCCCTTCTTCCTGATCGAAATCCCATGACCGGTTCTGTTGCGCCATCAAGCGGCGCTGAAGCCGGTTGGCCAATTTGGTCACGGCGCCTTGCAAGTGGACGAGCTGCTGATCGAGATATTGGCGCAGCCGCACAAGTTCGTCGGGATCGCAAAGCTCGTCCGCTGCGATCACTTCGTCATGCGCGGTCGTCCATGCTTTGTAATCGAATCCGGGTGTCAGGTCGGCAGGCGGTCGATTGGGGCGCACAGGCAACATGCCGTCCTGCTCGCCATCGCCACCGTCTGCCATGTCGTCATCGGCCGATTCCTGACTGTCGGTTTCGCCTTCGCCTTCGGACTCATCGGACGATTGCTCCTGACCGCGCTGCTCGACCTGACCCGCGCCGTCGCTATCGTCGTCGCCCGAGTCCGCGTCGTCCTTGCCGTCATCCTCGCCGTCGTCGTCGCCATCGTCCTGCTCGTCATCGGGAACCATATCGCCTTCGACAAGCTGCAGGTCTTCGAGAAGCTTGGTCACGAGCGATGCAAATGCAGCCTGGTCGTCGAGCACGAGCCCCAGCGCATCCATGTCGGCGCCGCCCGCTTCCTCAATCCAGTCGCGGACGAGCGCCAGTCCGGGCTCGGTCGCGACCGGCGGCGCTTGCCCTGTCAGTCGCTCGCGAAGCAACAATGATACGGCCGTCGACAGCGGCACTTCGTCTTTTGCCTTTGCGCGCAGGATCGGGTCCGACCGCATCCGCATCTCGAGCGCTGTATTCAGGTTGGCGCGCATCCCTGCCATGCCGCGTGATCCCAGCGCCTCGACTCGTGCTGACTCGACCGCGTCGAATACAGCGCGCGCGATAACCGGCGTCGGCGCCATCCGCGCATGAACACCCGCATCATGATGGCGCAGGCGCAGCGCAAAACCATCGGCAAACCCGCGGGCCTCTGCGACTTGTTCGGGCGGCAATGCGCGCCCCGGCATCGGCACTTTGATATTCTTGCCTACTTGCGTCGGCGCGTCGGCTGTGAACGCCAGTTCGACTTCGGGTTCGTGCGCAATTGCCCGCGCCGTGCCGGTAAGGACGGCCTTAAACGCTTCGAGGGGAGTCTGATCGGGCATCGTCTCCGACGCATAATCAGGCTCCACTGGAAAGTCACATATTATGCTGCCTTAATGATGGTCGCCTCGTGCCGCCGACGGCGCCGGAGCGCCATTCCCGCGAGGCCGGAACCAATTATCATCATTGCCCATGTTGTCGGTTCGGGCACGGGCGAGCTGACGGCATCGTAGGTATACGTAATTTTAAAGCTGGTCAGGCGCGATACCAGCGTTTGCCGAAAGCCCGGGACCGCCGTGCTCGTCGACCCCTGTGTCAGAATGATATTTGCCGGGTCTGTCGTCGGGGATGCGCTGACGGTGCCGACACCGGTAAAAACACCGAGATCAAACGGCGATGTGCGTGTCTGCGATGTCCCGCCGCTCAGTGTGATTTCGCTTGGGCTGCTGCCGACCGTTACCGACCCCGCACCCGTTGCGGAAAAGTCGAAATACAGGGGACCGACGTACACGCTGTAAAAGCCTGAGCCCGTATAATCGACGAGTGTCGGTGTGGTAAAATCAGTTGTGAAGCTGATGACTTCACTGCCGGTGAACTCACCTTTGACCGAGAGCAATGTTCCCAATGCGGGGTTGAACTTATCGAGGGCCTGTGAACCTAAACTGCTTCCGTAATCGTAGACGAGCGTCGCGGCCGCAGCCGGTGCAATTATCGATGCAATAAGCGCAAATGCGAGAATTGGTTTTTTCACGAGCAGAGTTCCTTTCGAGCTGAGTACTAAAATGCGGCCCTGGCTACTCCCGCTGAAAGTCTCGCCGCGTCATACCAACAAAACGATTGCCCACACCTTGCGAATTACGCACCAATATGTCGCGCAGCGAGCGTGTCTGTTCGATTGCGGCGAGGCCCAGATCGGTGAAAGCCAGTCGCCGGTTGGCTTTGTTACCCCAGACGTGTTCGCTCAGCAGCGGATTCGTCATTGCTTGCGAAAAAGCATCCATGGCGACCATTGCAAGCAGTAGGCTCGGCAGCGGCCCGTTGCGTTCGCGCGGTTCGGCAAACAGGCCGACGTAAAATTCGACATTGTCGACCGAGCCGTAGAGCGCTTTGAGATGATCGGCCACCTGCTTGCGCCGCGCTCGTTCATTTGGGATATCGGACGTGCCGACAAGTTCGTCGAAACTTTCGACCCGGTCCTTGCCCATCGCTTCGCGATAATCGTTGAAGCTCGCGATATTGTTCGTCCGCCCCTGCTGGATCGCCATGCCTTCGATACGCACCAGAAAACTGGGGGTGTTACCGATCCCCAGTTCAGTCGCGTTGTTTGCCGACACATTGACGAACGCACCGGCGAGACCAAGTTGCAAAAGCAGTGTGTTATCGGAGAGCTGGTCCATCCCATGCACCGGTACGCCGTCCCAGATCATCTGTTCGGGCACGAGCGAATGCCAGCGATAAAGCAGGCTGAACTCCGCTGTCATCCAGTTCGGGCGATTCCATCTCGCGCGCCACGCAGCGTCGGGAAGTGCGCGGAATCTGAACACCGACGTGTTGATATGGTTTATATATTCCTCGATCACGATCTTGATGAACATGACGATGCTGATGTTGCGCGCGGTTTGAAAAACGCGCTCGTCATCCCAAGACGGCTTGGCAGCTTCGAGCAGCCCGGCGAGCCGATTATGTTCGCGCAGAAACAGCGTGTTGACCATCGCCACTTGTGGCGTCGCGTTGACACGGTCCCCCCCGACCGCAAACATCGTCTCCTTTTTAACCCAAGGGTTGTCGATGCCAAGCGGCAGATCGAGCTTGGCAAATTCAGTCTTCACCTTGCCGTCCGCGCCATAGAGGAAAGGCGAGAAATCCTCGCCGTGAATGCTCTGCGTTTTCAGCCGACCCTTTTGGCCCGAGGTTTCCGATTTCAAGCGCAAGGCATCGGTCTGCGCTTCGCTACGGCCATAAAGCGGGCTCTGATCGATCTCGTGGTTCGAAGTGGTTCGCCGCCGATCCTCGAGAATCTCGTTGTTTGCCACTTGCGTCCGGATGAACCCGTCGGTCAGATACTGCGCAAACGCAGGAAACAAGCAAGTTGATTTGGGGCAAGGCCTCTGCCCCGTGGAAGCAGGATGGAAAAGCTTGACGAGCTCGTCGAGCGGCGGGCGCTTCGTGCCGAGTGCTTCGGTCGGTGGATAAGGCGAAGCTGGCAAAAAGCGCGCGTTGAACGTCCGGTCGGTCAGCCCGGTCCACGAGATATAATCATGTTTCGTCGACCATGGATGCGGGCGATTGCGTCCACCCGATGCCATTTTGCCGATCAGCAGTTCATTGGCTTCTTCGTTCAGCCACCCTTGAGAGCCGACGATTTCACTTAAAATTGAAAGGCCGATATCCTCGATTTCGCTGCCCATCCCGTGGTCTCTCCCTCACTCGCAGAGAGTATCACGAGCCGCGGCATCACTGCTTGGATGGAAGCGACATGCATATGGTGAGCGCGCTGTTTAGAAACCATCGGGCAGATCGACTGGCCCCACAAGTTCGCGATAGCGAGCGGCGGCATATCGGTCGGTCATGCCTGCGATAAAATCGCCGATATGGCGGCCGCGCGCTGGGTCTGAATCCGGCAACGAAAGGCGCCAACTTTCGGGCAGCGCCCCGGGATCGGCGACATAGGCGGCATAAAGTCCGCTGATGATCATCGCTGCCAATTCAGCCACGGCAACTTGCCGCGGATGGTGATAAAGATTGGCATACATGAATGCCTTCAGCGTGCGCTCGTCGGCTTGCATGGCTTGCGAAAAACCGGCGAGCGGTCTGCCCGCCGCGCGAACATCATCGACACGCGACACGCCCGCATCGGCGAGTCGGCGGCGGGTTTCAACCAAAACATCATTCACCATGATGCCGATCTGCGCGCGGATCAGCTCGGGCAGAAGACGCGTGTCGTCGACATCGGGATAACGCCGTTTCACCTCATCCCAGCGCTTCGCCACGAACGGCAGCGCCAGCAGGGCATCGCGTTCCAAAATGCCCGATCGCAAACCATCGTCGATATCATGATTGTCATAAGCAATATCGTCAGACACGGCCGCAATCTGCGCCTCGAGCGAGGCATGATCCGTCAAGTCCAGCGGGTATAGCGCATCCGCTTCCGCCATTGCCCAGTTCGGAGCCAAAACCGGACCGTTGTGCTTAGCAAGCCCTTCGAGCATTTCCCAACTCAGATTCAGACCAGACCAGCGCGGATAAGGTGCGTCGATCACCATCAGCGCACGCATCGTCTGCGCGTTGTGATCAAAACCACCGACCCCAGCCATTGCAGCTTTCAGCGCATATTCGCCGGCATGCCCAAACGGTGGATGGCCGATGTCGTGCGCCAGCGCCAAAGCTTCGGTCAGATCTTCGTCGAGGCCAAGCGAACGCGCAATCGTCCGCGCGATTTGTGCAACTTCAAGACTGTGCGTCAGGCGGACGCGGAAATGATCGCCATCGGGCGCGACAAACACTTGCGTCTTGTGGCGCAAGCGACGGAAACTGATCGAATGGATGATCCGGTCGCGGTCGCGCTGGAAAGCGGTCCGCGGCCCTCGCAATTCGCCCAGCGTCTCGAAATGAAGACGCCCCCGGCTTAATGCAGGATCACAAGCATAAGCCGCGCGATGATTCATTTCGCGCCGAGCTTCACGACCTCCTGCCCGGCCTCGCTACTGAAACTCGATGCGGACACCCCTGCTTTGCCGAGCGCAGCCACAAGCGCGCGGGCGTCAGCGGCCGAACGAACAGGCCCGGCAAGCACACGGTTGCTTGCGCGATAAGGCACGCTGTAACCGCTATAGGGTTTTAACAGCTTTTCATTGGCATCGCGGATCTTGCGCCACGTCGGGGCAAGTCCACGCTCATTACTGCCTGTTGCAACTTGTACCCAAATTCGTGCCGGGTTGGCCTTCGCAGCGGCTGCCGTCTTAGCCTTTTCTTCTTTGGCGAGTTTTGCCGCTTCCGCTGCCTCAGCCGCTGCCACTGCTTTTCGCGCCGAAGCTCGTTGGTTCGCGCGTAGTTCAGCCAGTGTTGGCAAGACAACCGGCGGCGACTCTGGTTCAGTTTCGATCCCGGTAAGAATGGATGCGAGACGCGTAACAGGCGCTGTCGTGGGCGTAGCGGCTTGAACTTCGAATGCAGCGATCGGCGCGGGGGCGCGCTCGGTGCTTGGAGCAACGCTCGAAGGAACAAGTGGCGCGACACCGGTATCGGCTTCCATGACGGGCGCAGGTGGCAGCGCGACAGTTGTAGTTTGCGAAAGCGCAGCGTCGGGCGCTGTGGTCGGTGGCAGCAGCGGCGTTGTGGCACGGGGCGTCAAGCTCGACTGCAGAGCGGGCGAGGGCGGAACCGGACTCGGCGCGCTCGAAGGGGGAGGAAGCGCTGTTAGCGCGGGCGCGCGCGTTATCGCACTGATTTCGCCGCGCGCCGCGGGCGGAAGCTTCGTTGGGTCGACGGTAGCGATACGCGTCCCGACGCGCGCACCGAGCCGCGTAGCTGGCCCCACCGATGTGAGGCCTGGAGCGACTCTGGGCTGAGCCGAAGATGCGGCGCTCCGTTGGCGGCCCAAAGGCGCTCCCGAAGGGATCAGGCCATCGCCAGCGCCGGCTCCAGCCGGAGCAGCAGCACCTGGCCGGAACGGGTCACCAATCTGGACCGATGCGAAGGTCTGGCCGTTCGAAGGCACCGTTCCGAAATTAACGGCATGCGCGCGCTCGGCCGGATTAAGTAATGGCAGACGTGAGAGAAAAGGAGACATTGTCGCTGCAAGGCTTGCTGGCATAACCTGCCGTGCAACGGCATTCGCGCCCGAAACATCATTGTTCATTGCCAGAATAAAAGCTCGCGCACGCCAAGCCGCTTGGTCTTGTTTGCGAAGCAAAGGGTCGAGCACCGTCAGCGCTTGCGAACGATCGCCCGAAATACCGAGCGACAGCGCGTAACGCCGTGTAACTTCGTCATCGTTGCCGCGCCGCATAGCAACGACGTAATCGCGCTGGGCGCGGCGGCTGTCACCGCGCAAATCATAGGCCAGCGCCCGGTCCTTGGCGATTTCACTTTCATCTATGCCAAGCGACACGGCTTCACCAAACATCCGCAGCGCGTCATCGGGCTTTTCCAACAAAATGAGTGCTGATGCGAGGCCAGCCTTGGCCCGCGCATTACGCGGGCTCACTTCATCGGCACGGGCAAAAAAGCCGAGCGCAGCATTCGGATCGCCGACATCGATTGCTGCTTGCCCTGCGCCGAGCAAAGCAAGGACGTTGCGCGGATTGGCTGCTAACGTGCGCAGATGCGCCGACAGCATAATGGCCGGGTCGGGTGCCGTCACGCCGGGAATGGGCTGAACCATTTGCCCGAAAAGTGGCGCACTGGCCCCAATGCTCAACGCAAGTACGAGTTTGTATCGCAACATCATCTCGCACCAAAATAGGCTCGGAATTCAATCGGGCAAGCGCGACGGCTGTGCACTACGCCGAGCTGTCGCAACCAATCGACGAATACGACCCCGGCTTTCACCGGGGCCAGAGAATCATTGATTGTTCTGGCGATTGAGGAACCGGGGGATATCGAGCGGGTCTTTGGCGTCGGTATCGGGCTCCACTTTCGCAGCGCCGCGCGCCATATTCGACATGCGCTCAAACAATGTGCCGCCGCCGGGAACGGCTGGCTTCACGTCTTCTGCAACCGTCGCAGGCTCGGACGTAAGCCAGCGACTGCCCGCGGTCGGGTTCGTGTCATCGAACGACACTGCTGCCACGGGCGCAACTTCGGCGTCGAGCAGAAGTTCATCGCTTTCGGTCGACGCAGCGGCCTCTTCCACTGGCGTGTCGAGAAGAAGATCATCGTCACCGGCCGTGGCACTGGTTTCAGCCATTTCGGCGTCCACACTCATGTCCGGCGGCGTCAGCACGAGCGGCGCTTCTTGCGCGACGGCAGCAGTCGCAGCACTGATTGGCGCAGGCGCTTCGACTGTCTTTGCCTTGAACCCTGGAAACGCAAAAACACGCGCAGGCTCGGGCATTGTCGCTTCTTCGGCTTCAATTCCGGTCGCGACGACCGAAACGCGGATACGCCCTTCGAGATCGTTGTTGAACGCCGAACC
>JANODH010000355.1:0-2288 GCA_031412595.1 Sphingomonas sp.
TTCGGTTCGACGATAAATCGCTGATTTTCCTTTGACACGATCGCTGCCACATCCCCAACATTTGTCGCCACGCACGGCAGGCCAGCAGCCATTGCTTCGACCAAAGATATCGGACCCGTAAGCGCGGGCAATGCCGACAGCTACGACCCGACCGGCAAGATCATTCCGCAGGTGTATGCTGAACGTACACGCCGCGAACGGCATGAGACACTTATCAAATACGCAATCGACGGCGCTGTGGAACAGGTCAAACGCGCCTATGACATTGCCAATGGCAAAGGCGCGATCAACATCAACGTGCTTTGGGAAATGGGCGGCGCGCAGCCAATTCTTCATGGTGTGCTCGAACAGACCAAGGGGCTGGTCGCCGGTGTGACCTGTGGCGCGGGTATGCCGTATAAGCTCAGCGAAATCGCATCGTCATACGGTGTTTCATACTTGCCGATCATCAGTTCGGCGCGGGCATTCCGTGCGCTGTGGAAGCGGTCTTTTTCCAAGGCGGCAGATTACCTCTCGGCAGTGGTTTATGAAGACCCGTGGTTGGCCGGAGGACATAATGGCCTGTCAAATGCCGAGGATCCCCGCAGACCAGAAGATCCGTATCCGCGCGTCAAGGCATTGCGTGAAACGATGCGCGAGGGCGGCATTCCCGATTCGACGCCAATCGTGATGGCGGGCGGCGTCTGGGCCCTGCGCGACTGGGACAACTGGGTCGACAATTCCGAATTGGGACAGATTGCATTTCAGTTCGGGACGCGTCCGCTGCTGACGAAAGAAAGTCCGATCCCCGACGAGTGGAAAGAGCGATTGATGACGCTGGAGGAAGGCGATGTCCTCCTGCACAAATTCTCGCCGACCGGTTTTTATTCGAGTGCGGTGCGGACACCGTTTCTGCGTGAGCTCGAAGCGAGGTCGGACCGGCAAATCGCATATTCGGGCGAGTCGGCCGGTGATCATACGCACCAGCTCGACGTCGGTGTGAAGGGTAAGAACTTCTGGGTAACGCGCGGCGACCTGCTTCGCGCCCGTGAATGGTATGGTCTTGGTTTTACCGATGCATTGAAAACACCGGATAATACGCTCGTATTCGTCACGCCTGCAGCCAAGGCAATGATTCGGAAAGATCAGACCGATTGCATGGGATGCTTGTCGCACTGCAGCTTTTCATCGTGGAAAGATCATGACGACTACACCACCGGATATCTCGCCGACCCCCGCAGTTTTTGCATCCAGAAAACGCTGCAGGATATTGCTCACGGGGGGCCCGTTGATGACAATTTGATGTTCGCTGGGCATTCGGCATTCAGGTTCAAGAAAGATCCGTTTTATTCCAACGGTTTCGTGCCGACGGTGAAACAGCTGGTCGACCGGATTTTAACTGGCGATTGATGTTTCAGTCGTGCTCACCGTGAAGGTCGCTTGATCCGGCATCATCGGCATTCATCGGAATCACCATCGCAACCATCAAGGCGATGATTGCGGTCATGATCGCCGTCCAAAGGATAGTGACTGCTGCCCCGACGCCTTGTGCGGCGAATTGAGCGCCGAAATTGACGCCTTCGTCATAACCGGGGCCACCTAATTCGGAGAGCACAAACAGCGGGAAAGCCAAGCTGCCGACCAAGCCGCCGATCCCGTGGATAGCAAAGACAGCGAGCGCAGCATCGGTCGTGCGCGATTGTCGCATCGCTGCAAGTCCAGCGAAGGCGGCAAGGCTGCCGAGGGCGCCAAGAGCAACGGCACCGAAAGGCGCTACAAAATCGGCACCTGCCGATATCGAAGCGAGTCCTGCAATCGCACCGTTCGCCACGCCAAGCGAGGTCGAGCGTCCGCGGGTAACGCGCTCAGCAAGCAGCCATATGAGTGCAGCTGCGCTTGCCGCCAGATAGGCATTCATGATTGCCGAAGCGGCATCGGCGCCCGCTGCGAGCGATGACCCACCGATCATCGCGAGCGAACCGATCCAGATCAAGCTGGCACCGAGTAAAGGGAATACGGGATTATTGTGAGTTTCAGCGTCGCGTACGGATTTGCGTTTGCCGAGCAGGATCGCAATCACCGCAGCGGCAATGCCCGCGCTGCTGTGCAAAACGAGGCCTCCGGCAAAATCCAGCGTTCCTTGCTCGGCGAGCCATCCGCCGCTCCAGATCCAACGAGCCAGCGGTACATAAACGAGCAGTGACCAAAATGCCGTGAAACCAACAACCCAGCCGAAGCGGACCACATCGCCAAATGCGCTCACCGCGAGGACTGGCGCCGCGATCGCAAATGTCATTTGAAACAAAGCG
>JANODH010000356.1:0-5305 GCA_031412595.1 Sphingomonas sp.
CGTCAGTGCCGCGCCATCGGATTGCCACACGGTCGTCGGCCCGGGGACCGCTAACCCATCGCCCGACCAGCCGAACCCGGCATAATAAGCGTCCGTGCTGCCGCCGGGGGATAGCAGCCGGATCGGTGGCGAATTCTGGTCGATCGTCTGGCGATAATTTGTCAGGACCAGATCATCGATGCGCCCGCCCATAAGGTTGATCGAGCCAGTGAGTTTCGGCGTCTTGATCGCGATACGCGGGGTGGCCGCGATAACTTGTGCGCGGTCTTGAACCTTTACCGTCGGCGCCGGGATCATGGCATTGTTCTGTGCAATCGGCGCACTGCTGTTCGCAGGCTGCGTCGTCGTCGCAGGTGGTGGCGCGGGGAAGAAGCGTTCGGAAACTGCGCTCCAGCCGAACAGGACAAGCGCTGACAGCACGACGGCAAGGATCATGTTACGCTGGTTATCCACAGTTCAGTTCTTCCCAAAAATCATGGCACTGGATCATAGCCATGCCTGCCCCACGGATGGCACCGCGCGATCCTTCGAAGTGCCAGCCAGCCGCCGCGCGCTGCGCCGTGCTTGCCGATGGCTTCGATCGCGTAAGCCGAGCAGGTCGGCAGATAACGGCAAGACGGCGGCAGGACACGCGACGGGCCGACTTGCCAGCCGCGCGCCACCCAAATCATGAGGCGCGCCATCATCGCCCAAGTTTCGCAACCGCTTTGGCAAGATCGGCGCGCAGTGTTGCGTAATCGCGGTCGATTGCGCCCGCGCGGCCGATCATAACATGGTCGCAGCCGGCGGAACCCTGTGTGGCGATGACATCGCGGGCAAGTTCGCGGAAACGGCGCTTCATGCGATTACGCACGACAGCATTGCCGATCTTCTTCGTGACGGTGAAGCCGACGCGCTTGCCGGTGTCACCATCAGCACGGTCACGTACGAGCAGGACAAAACCCGGCATCGGTGCGCGTTTGCCTGAATTCGCCGCCAGAAAATCCCGGCGTTTGCCGATCGTGGTTAGGCTGAGAGCTTCTTGCGGCCGCGTGCCCGACGCGCGTGGATCACGGCGCGACCGCCCACTGTCGACATCCGGTGACGGAATCCGTGACGCCGCGCGCGGACAAGATTGCTCGGCTGAAAAGTGCGCTTCATCGCTCATGCCCTGATTCAAAACTTTGAAAAGAAAAGGCCGCCCCGCGAGGAACGGCCGCTGGAATGGCGATTAGGCAAGCTATGGCGTAAAGTCAATTCAGTCCTTTTTACTTTCGGCGTGTCGCAGCGCAGCGCGTCGTTTGGCGCTAGCGCGGCGCAGGCCCCAATCGGCCCAATGCCCATGTTTCGGCCAGCGCCGCTTGAAGTGGACATAACGCCGCTTGGCCCAGCGCGAGTATTTCAGCGTCAGCCCGAGCCCCAGAGGGAAGACGATGATGAAGCCGGGGCCGGGCAGTGCACCGATGATCGGCGACACGATCATCAGGAAAATGCCGAGCATAAACAGCGCGACGCGGACGGCCGGTTTGCGTTCATACATCCGCCAGCGGCTGCCCAATTTCATGGCTAATAAGTGGTTCGGCGCACGTGGCTTGGCAAGGCTGCGCTTATGCAGGTAGATCAATAATTGAATCGGGGGGCGTAGGTTTCATGGTCGCAACAGTGCCGACAGTGGCGTATCTCGGCCTCGAAGCGCGCGCGGTCGAAGTGCAATGCTCGCTGATTGCCGGCGTCCCGAATTTCAACGTGGTCGGTCTGGGTGACAAAGCTGTTGCCGAAAGCCGCGAGCGCGTGCGCGGGGCAATCGCTTCGCTTGGGCTTTCACTGCCGCCCAAGCGGATCACCGTCAATCTATCGCCGGCCGATCTGCCGAAAGAAGGGTCGCATTACGATCTTCCGATTGCGCTGGCGCTGCTCGGCGCGATGGGGATCGTCGACCCCGAAACGCTGGCCAGCTACGTCGTCGTCGGAGAGCTGGGCCTCGATGGGCGCGTCGCGGCTTCCCCGGGAGTCCTGCTGGCCGCGCTTCATGCGTCGGAAATCGGCAGCGGGCTGGTTTGTCCTGCCGTGCAAGGATCGGAAGCAGCGTGGGCAGGGCAGGTCGAAGTCATTGGCGCACCGGACTTGCTGAGCCTACTTAACCATTTCAAAGGCCAAGTGCTGCTGCCGCCGCCTGCAGCAAGAATTGCGGAGGAGCGTGAGGCTGGACCCGATCTCCGGCAAGTGAAAGGACAGGAAACTGCAAAGCGCGCGCTCGAAATTGCAGCGGCAGGCGGACATAACCTGCTGATGTGTGGCCCACCCGGCGCAGGCAAATCGCTGATGGCATCATGCCTACCGGGCATATTGCCTGACCTTACGGCTGCCGAAGCACTCGAAGTGTCGATGGTCGCCAGCGTTGCGGGCGCGCTGAACAATGGGCGGCTGGTGCGGACGCGACCATTTCGCAGCCCCCACCATAGCGCCTCGATGGCAGCGCTGACCGGTGGCGGGCTGAAAGTGAAGCCAGGCGAAGTCAGCCTTGCGCATCTGGGCGTTCTGTTTCTCGACGAATTGCCAGAGTTTCAGCGTGTTGTGCTCGATTCGCTGCGCCAGCCGCTTGAAACGGGCTCCGTCAGTGTCGCGCGGGCGAACGCGCATGTGACGTTCCCAGCGCGCGTTCAGCTGATTGCAGCAATGAACCCTTGCCGCTGCGGGCATCTGGGCGATGCATCGCTTGCCTGCGCCCGCGCCCCGCGATGTGCTGCGGATTATCAGGCCAAGGTTTCAGGACCGATGCTCGACCGGATCGATCTGCATGTCGATGTCGCTGCCGTCAGCGCGGCCGATCTCGTGCTGCCGCCGCCCGCCGAGGGGAGTGCCGAAGTGCGCGCACGGGTTGCAGCGGCCCGCGATGTTCAGACGCAACGTTATGGCCCTGATGGGCCGCGCACCAACGCCGAAGCCGATGGGCGAATTTTAGAAGAGCACGCGACGCCCGACGAAGCCGGACGTCGTTTGCTCGCGCAGGCCGCTGAGGCCATGCGGTTGTCGGCCCGCGGTTACACGCGCATCCTCCGCGTTGCGAGGACGATTGCCGATTTGGCGGACAGTGATGCCGTCAATCGAATTCACGTCGCAGAAGCACTCAGTTACCGCCGCCAAGCCCCGAGAAACTGAAAGAACGGAGACTTTACCCGTGCAATGGATATTGCAGCCGTTCCGGCGTTGGTCGGATATAGCCGGACGTTCGCGGCGGATCGAATTTTGGCTTTTCTGGCTCGTCGCGCTTATCCTTCAGATGATCGCGAGCTATCTGGATGCCGCGAACGGACAAGCCAGCGTTGTGAGTGGGATGGGCCCGGTCACGCTTGCCATCACGCTGCTTTTTCTGCTTCCTGCGTCAGCAGTCGGGATCCGAAGATTGCATGATACCGGGCGCAATGGCTGGTGGATGCTCTTATTTGCCGCGCCTTATGTCGGCTGGTTGGTTAGCGTCGAAAATGGCTCCGACGGCTTGATTGCGGCCGTTGCGCTTTTGCTTGGTTGTGTGGTGCTGCTCGTTTTGCTTGTTCAGCCGGGACAGATCGCAGAGAATCGATACGGTCTAAACCCCAAAGCGGGGATTGCGGCGCCCGTATCAGGTGACTAGAGAGGCAGCGCGCGGGCGTGGTGGAATTGGTAGACGCGCCGGACTCAAAATCCGGTTCCGCAAGGAGTGTGGGTTCGATTCCCACCGCCCGCACCATCGTTTCGCGATAGTGACATACGTGACTGTGCCGACGTTAAAATCAACCGGATTTAGCCCTGAAAAAGCGCTCGATTGTTTTCGGCAATCTCGACAAGCCAATCGAGGAAGTATCTGACGCGATGTTGGCTGCTGATGTCCTCGTGGATCGCCAGCCAGAATGTCCGCTGAATTACCATATCGGCGCGGACGCGCTGCAATCGGACATCCTGATCGCCGATAAAGCATGGCAAAACGCCGAAGCCCGCACCGCTCGCGATCATCTGCGCCTGAGCGTTGATACTCGAACTTCGCAAAGTCGGCTGGCGGGGCGATCCAATTTCGTTGATATAATTGAGTTCGGGTGCGTATATAAAATCGGGGATATAGCTCACCAATGGCAGCGTCGTTTCAGGATCGACAATGCCTGCCATCGCATAAATGCCAAGTGAATAATCAACGAGCCTTCGCGTTTTAAGCGGACCCTTCCGCGGGCGGGCAAGCAAAATTGCGATGTCGGCTTCTTTGCGGGATGGGTTCAGAAAACCGCTGTTGGCCACAAGGTCAACCGTTATGTTTGGGTGAGCTGTCGCGAACATGCCGATACGTGGCGCAATGAACCATGTTCCGAATCCTTCGGCGACACTGACGCGGACAAGGCCGCTACCCATGCTGTCTTTCGTTGTCTCACTGGCAAACGACGTTGCAGCGCGCTCCATGGCTTCGACGGATACCAACAGACGGCGGCCATCGGACGTCAGCGCATGGCCGTCACGGGTCAATTCGAACAAGGTGCATGTGAGCTCCTGCTCCAACGCGCGAACCTTGCGGCTGACGGTTGTTGCATCGATGCCAAGCGTGCGACCGGCCCGGACGAGGCTTCCCGCGCGTGCCAGCGCGATGAAATTTTGCAGTCCGTTCCAGTCCATCTGCCTGCAAATATGCAGGCAACAACTGCATGTCTATGTATTGCGTTGTAGACGTATCGCTCGCAATCTTGATGCAACACCTTTTGGGATCAAACATCATGCGACAGATCGATCATTTCATCTCGGGCGGTGCTGTCCAGTCCCGGCGCATGGGCGATGTTTTTGATCCGAACAGCGGCGCTATTCAGGCACGCGTGGCGCTGGGCGATGCCGCTGTGCTGCAGCGTGCGGTCGATGCAGCGCTCAAGGTTCAGCCGGCATGGGCCGCAACCAACCCGCAGCGGCGCGCACGGGTGATGTTCGAATTCAAGCGGTTGGTTGAAGCGCGGATCGACGAACTGGCGCATCTGCTTTCCTCTGAACACGGCAAGGTGATTGCGGACAGCAAAGGCGATATTCAACGCGGGCTGGAAGTGATCGAATTCTGTTGCGGCATCCCGCATGTCTTGAAAGGCGAATATACGCATGGCGCTGGCCCTGGCATCGATGTGTATTCGATGCGTTTGCCGGTCGGGATTGGCGCAGGCATCACGCCGTTCAACTTTCCCGGCATGATCCCGCTATGGATGTGCGGCCCTGCCATTGCGACCGGCAATGCGTTTATCATCAAGCCGTCCGAGCGCGATCCGTCGCTGCCGGTGCGACTGGCCGAATTGTTTGTCGATGCTGGTTTGCCTGAAGGCATTTGCCA
>JANODH010000357.1:0-1712 GCA_031412595.1 Sphingomonas sp.
AGTCGAACATATGGGTGCGCGATGGCGATGATCTGATCCACGCAAATATCGTTGAAGGCCGCGGCGCGACGACAGTGCTCACCGGCGTCAGCGTTTACGACCGAACGGGCGGCACGCTGGCAAAAATCGTCACGGCGGATCGCGCCGCTGCAACGGCAACAGGTTGGCGGCTGGAAAACACGGTCAGTTTCGATGTCAAGAGCGGCATCAAATCAGCGCTGGGAACGATCATTGTCGCACCCACGGTCCGTCCCGATCAGTTCACGCTTGCCAATGTCGATGGTGCCGGCCTGCCTTTCGGTGAATTGCAGACCGCAATTGCGGACTTGAAAGCGGCGGGCCGGCCGAGCGCCGCCGTCGAAGCTGCCCTATGGCACAAGATCTCAGGGCCATTATCCACTGTTTTGATGCCGCTGCTCGGTGCGGTTGCGGCATTCGGCTTGGCCCGTTCAGGCAAACTTTTCGTCCGCGCTGTCGTCGGCATGATGCTGGGGTTTTTATATTTCGTGGCTGACAACTTTGGGTTGGCGATGGGCAATCTTGGCGCCTACCCGCCGTTGCTGGCGGCCTGGGGCCCGTTTTTCCTGTTTCTGCTGATCGGTGAAGCAGTCTTGATCAGGACCGAGGAATAACGCCCAGTAACAGGTTACCGCATCGTGCTCCGCACGAGGCGGCCGACCAAATGCGGCAAACCGGCATAGTTGCCTTTATGATACGGCGATTCTCCGGCCAGTGCGTTGGATAAGCGACGGTGTGCTTCGCCAAGCGAATGATAGGGCAAGCTCGGCAGCAAGTGATGCAGCGCGTGATAGCGAAGCCCAACCGGCGCCCACAATGCCGGCAGAGTGGCAGGCGGCGGAACGTTCACCGAGTCGAGATATTGCGCCGTCACTGTCATTGCCTCGCCTTCGTTTTCCCAAAGATGAGCAACGAGCGTGCGAGTCTGGTTGAGCAGCATCGTGCCCGAAACGATCGCGAGGAAAATAATAAACGCGTGCAGCGGCAGCGCCCCGCTGACGACCAACGCAATGAGCGTGAGTGACCAGACACTTGCGGCACCTTCCTGCCAGAGCCACTGCCGCGCAAGTTCACCCTCGGGCGCGCGACGACGGAATTTCGGATTGATCTGCAGGCCCGAAAACTGGCCGACGACCAAACGACGCAAGGGCGGGACGAGAATCGACAGCGGCGTTAGAAGGCCGAAGCGCACCAGCAACGCAATCGGTGCCAATGCTGCTGTCACGACGAACAGCGGCAGTGTCCACGGCTTCATCAGCGCCAGCGGCAGATATTCGGGATCTTCGACCGTGCCATAACGCGTCCGGTTATGATGAAGATTGTGCACGCCTTCATACATGAACGAAGGGATCAGCAGGGGCACGCCGATGACAGCGTTCCAGCCCAAGCGGAACCAGGGAAGTTCACGGTGCCGAATATGCGTCAACTCATGGATAAAACTTCCGGCGCGATAAAGCGCGAGGATGGCAACCACCGCTGCTGCAATCGCCAAAAATCCAGGCAACAGTACCGCGCCAGCAAGTCCGGCATAACCCAACGCTGCCGAACCCAAGAAATCGGCCCAATACACAAGCGGCTTTGCGGTGTTGATGTCGCGCGTCAGTTCCGCTGCCGTTCGTAGCATCGCAACATCGTCTGCAATGCGCGCGCGGGCGGGCGGCGCAAAGGGCTGCGTTTGTGATCCCGCGTGGGAT
>JANODH010000358.1:0-3123 GCA_031412595.1 Sphingomonas sp.
ATTTCAAGCGCGAACGCATCAATGGCCAGGCTGTGTTGCAGTTCAAACCCAGCGACACGCTCGATATCGCGATCGACTATCTTTTCTCGCAAAACAGCTTTGATAGTCGTCAGAACAGCATCGGCGTCTGGTTCAACCACAACGACACATCAAGCAGCTGGACCGATGGCCCTGCCGCAGGCGCTAATTTCTATGCAGAAAATTTCGGACCTGGCGAAGGCAAGGATCTCGCAATCACCGGTGCGGTCGGTTTCAATCGCAACGTCAATCATTCGATCGGTGGAAATCTGAAATGGGAAGGGCCTTTCGGGCTCCGGCTTGAACTAGACGGGCACCACTCCACGGCCGAATCGAAGCCGACATCGCCTTATGGCAGCGGCATTGCTGTCGGCACGGCGATTTTTGGCGTCGCGAGCCAGCGGGTTGATTTCACGACCGACATGCCCGGCATTTCAGTCACCATGTACCCCGGTGCCGAAATTAACGCGGGCAATATCCGGCCATCGGGCAATGCCTTCCGAAACGCCTATATGAAGGATACGATCGATCAGGTCAGCCTGCGCGGTGGCTTTGATTTCGATACGTCCTTCATCAAAAGTCTCGATTTCGGCGCGAGCTATCTGGACAATCAGGTTCGGACTGCATTCGGCGTGATCCAGAATGACAGCTGGGGTGGCACATTGTCTGCGGCCGATACGCCCGATACGCTGTTTACCTCGCGTGGCCTTGCGCAAGACCTTGCCGGCATGAACGGATCGAACAGCGCGGGGATCATCCCGAACTATTTCCAGATCGACACGGCCGGGCTGATCACTCTTCTCGATACACGGCTCGGCATCTGCAACGCTGCTCCCGGTGATACGTGTCTTGCCCCCTACTCGACAGATCGACGCATTCGCGAAAAATCGATTACGCCGTGGATCCAGTCATATCATTCATTCGATTTCGGATCGACGTCAGTCAATTTGCGGTTGGGCCTGCGGTATGAAGAGACGAAGGTTTCTTCAAGAGCACTGGCTGCGATCCCGACTGGTACGATCTGGGTGGCACAGAACGAAATCAACCTCGTTCAGGCGGCCGGAACCGATTTCACGACGCTCAACGGTCGGTACGACAACTGGCTGCCCGCGATTGATCTCGATGTCTCGCCGATCGACAACGTCAAGTTGCGGGCGTCGTACAGCCACACGATCACGCGGCCTGATTATGCCAGCATGCAGGGCGGCATCACAGTCGGTCAGCCCTTACGCGTCGGCGCGGGGGGCAGCCAGGCGAGCGCTGGCAATCCGGCATTGCTGCCCTACAAATCCAAGAACATCGATCTCTCGGCTGAATGGTATTACGGCAAAGCCAGCTATGTTTCGGTCGGCTTCTTCAACAAGAACGTCAGCAACTTTATTGCCAACGACACGACGCAGACGCCGTTGTTTGACTTGCCTGATCCCTCGCAGGGTGGCGCTGCGACCGCTGCACGCGCCGCTTTGGGTGCGGGGGCATCGTTCGATCAGATCGTAGCCTGGGTTCAGACGAACCGCCCTGCCGACTTCGCGCCGGGCGTCGGCACGGCGGGCGGGATTATCGGCCGCCCCAGCGATCCTGACGTGATCTTCACCTTCACCCAGCCATCGAACAGCGACCAGACAGCACGACTCTGGGGCTGGGAATTCGCGATCCAGCATAGCTTCTGGGAAACGGGTTTCGGCGCGATCCTCAACTACACGATTGTCAAAAGCGACACTGCATTCGACAACACGCTACCGTATACGGCGACACAATTCGCTGTCACCGGTGCCAGCGACAGCGCCAACGCTGTTCTATATTATGACAAAAACGGCCTTCAGGCCCGTGTTGCTTACAACTGGCGCGACAAGTTTCTCGCTGGCAAGGATCAAGACCCGTATTTCATCAAGCCCTATGGTCAATTCGACGTCAGCGCGAGTTACGAGTTCAAACGCGGCATGACGGCCTTTGTCGAAGGCATAAACATAACGAATGCAGACAGAACGGGCGTACGTCGTAACGATCGCGCCATTTTCTTCGCAGCACCCGGCTATGCGCGCTATTCCGCAGGCGTGCGATTTACCTTCTAAAGCCAAAGCGCTGCGTCGTTACAGAGTCGAAGTAGAGAGCCGCACTGCGATAACGCGGTGTGGCTCTTTTCTTCAACAGATCGTCAATTCTGCGCTATGAACAGGGTCTGATGAGTGGTTCGATAAAACAAGTTGTCATCGTGGGCGGCGGCACAGCAGGCTGGCTTTCTGCATGTGTCCTTGCAGCCAAGCAGCCGGACTTGTCGATCACGCTTGTCGAAGCGCCGGACATTCCAACGGTCGGAGTCGGGGAAGGCACGTGGCCGACCATGCGCAAGACGCTGGAGACGATCGGCATTTCAGAAACCGAATTTCTGGCCGCGTGCGACGCTTCCTTCAAACAGGGTTCGCGGTTCGATGGCTGGGTGGATGGTTCGCCGACCGACTCTTATCTGCATCCCTATAGTCCGCCACCGAATGGCGACATGCGAGAGCTTTTGTCCGCATGGCGCACCACAGCGCCTGATCTGCCTTTTGCCGCGGCAATGAGTCCGCAGCATGTCACCTGTGCGCGCGATCTAGCACCCCGGCAGCGTCCAATGCCGGAATATACCGGCGCACTGAACTATGCCTATCATCTCGATGCCGGAAAATTCGCCACGCTTTTGAAACACCACGCGACCCAGCGGCTGGGTGTTGTACACATTGCCGCCGAAGTGAATGGCGTTGTGGCCAGCGCAGATGGCGATATCGCTAAGCTGGCGCTACGCGGCCATGCAGATTTGACCGGTGACTTGTTCATCGATTGCTCGGGCCATGCCGGAATCCTCATTGCAGGACATTGCAAGACAGACTGGATCGACCGATCCGACGTATCGTTCAACGATCGTGCGCTGGCCGTTCAAGTTCCCACCGAGATCGACGCGCCGATTGCAGCGCAAACGATCAGCACGGCGCATGCCGCTGGATGGCTATGGGATATTGCCTTGCCGACGCGCCGGGGCATCGGCTGTGTTTATGCATCGCGCTTCATGGATGATGAAGCGGCGCACGAAGTCCTAGTCGGCTATCTGCGGGAAAAAGTGCCTGGGGC
>JANODH010000359.1:0-4326 GCA_031412595.1 Sphingomonas sp.
ACGCTTGCCGAGCGCTGCCGCGCGGGCGGGGCGGGCATACCGGGCTTCTACACCAAGACCGGCGTCGGGACGCTGGTGGCCGAAGGCAAGGAAGTGAAGAATTTCGACGGTGAGGATTACATCCTCGAACGCGGGATCGTCGCGGACCTGAGCATCGTCAAAGGCTGGAAAGCCGACGAGAGCGGCAATCTGATCTTCCGCAAGACCGCGCGCAATTTCAACCAGCCGATGGCGACCGCGAGCCATATGACGGTTGCCGAAGTCGAGGAGATCGTACCGGTCGGCTCGCTCGACCCTGACGCGATCCACATTCCCGGCATTTACATCAAACGCCTGATCTGCGGCGCGCCCTACGAGAAGCGCATCGAGTTCCGGACGGTCCGCGAGCGGGAGTCAGTCGCATGAGCTGGACTCGCGATGAAATGGCTGCGCGAGCGGCGCAGGAATTGAAGGACGGTTATTACGTCAATCTCGGCATCGGTATCCCGACGCTTGTCGCCAATCATGTGCCTGAGGGTATCGAAGTCACGTTGCAGTCCGAAAACGGAATGCTCGGGATCGGGCCGTTTCCCTATGACGAGGATGTCGATCCCGATCTGATCAATGCCGGCAAACAGACGATCAGCGAATTGCCCTCATCATCCTATTTCAGCAGCGCGGACAGCTTTGCCATGATCCGCGGCGGGCACATCGACCTGACTGTGCTCGGGGCGATGGAAGTCGCGGAAAATGGCGACATTGCGAACTGGATGATTCCGGGCAAAATGATCAAGGGCATGGGCGGCGCAATGGACCTTGTCGCAGGCGTCAAGAAAATCATCGTCGTGATGGAGCATAATGCCAAGGATGGCAGCGCAAAGTTCATTCCGGCCTGCACATTGCCGATCACCGGAAAAAACGTCGTCGATATGATGATCACGGACCTCGCGGTGTTTCAGCGGCCCGATCATAACAGTCCTTTCCGGCTGATCGAACTGGCACCCGGTGTCAGTGCGAGCGAGGTAAGTGCCATGACAACCGCACATTTTTTGTCCTAAATTGATACAGTCAACGACCGGACGTGAATTCAACACGGTCAGTCGAGTCCGCAGGGCTTGTTCAACACTCATATACCTGTTTCAACTGATACTTGGGCAAATGGAGCGCTGGTTCACGTGGCAATAAGTGGGCGATTCAAGGGTTTGACGCTGTTTTTGGCAGGCGGTGCCGCGCTGTTCGGTGGCGCAGAACTGGTTACTGCGGCGAACACAGACGTTCAGACTGCACAGGTCGATGGAATTTCGCGCAAGATCGGACAATGGTGGTCGGGCACGAACACCGTCGATCGCATCGATTATCGCGCGCTTGACAGACGGATCAGCGGCATCATGACCGACCCATCGATGGTCGGGCTCTCTGTCGCCGTCATTGAAAACGGGCGAATTTCTTTCGCAAAAGGCTATGGCACGACGGCTGCGATCGGCGGCGAACCCGTAAACACGAGTACGGTGTTTCGGTGGGCTTCGCTGTCGAAGGGCGTCGCCGCAACGATGGTCGGCGAACTAGCGGCAGAAGGGCGCGTTTCGCTTGATGCGCCGATTTCGAATTATGCAACAACGCTGCGACTGCCGAACGGTGGCGAAACGCGCGCAACGGTTGACGACTTGCTGTCACATAGGCTTGGTGTGACCCGCAACGCATTCGATCGTAAATTGGAAACAGGTGCTGACCCGCGTACGCTGCGTCCGCTGCATGCGACACTTGCACCCATTTGTGCGCCGGGGCAGTGCCATGCTTACCAAAATATTGCTTTCGATGCAGCCACGGAAATTGTTCAGAACGTCACTGGCCGTCCCTACCGGCAAGTCGTTGCACAGCGCCTGTTCACGCCGCTCGGCATGTCCGATGCAAGCATCAGCCGCGCAGGCCTGATGGCGGCGAAGAGCTGGGCGCAGCCGCATGTGGGTCGGCGAACCGTCTCTGTAAACGATAATTATTATCGCGTCCCCGCTGCGGGTGGCGTGAACTCTTCCATCATCGACCTAGCGAAATGGATGCAGACGCAAATGGGCGCCGCGCCGCAAGTCGTTTCGCAGCGTGTGCTCGACCGTATTCATGCGCCCCGTGTCGACACCAACCGGCGCAACGGCATATTCAATCAGGCCATGGGGTCGTCGCAATATGCTCTTGGTTGGCGCGATTATAACTATCGCGGTCACCGCCTCATTGGGCATCAGGGCGCTGTCATGGGTTACCGCGCAACCGTGCTGTTCGACCCGGTCAAACAGTCAGGGATCGCGCTGTTATGGAATTCGCAGAGCGGGCGGCCCGTGGGTATACAACTCGAAATGCTTGACCGTCTGTATGGGTTTCAGCGCCGCGACTGGCTCGGGCTCGACAAAGTGCAACCGGCCGAGGAAGTCGAAGAAAGCACTGGCTAGACGAAGCCCGCCGCAAAGCTAAACTGTGACAATGAAATGGGTTGTCATTGTCTTCATTACACTTGCGGCGATTGCGGCTTTTCTGTTTACCCGCTCGGGTCCTGCTCTGCTCGACAGGCTCGACCAATTGTGGCCGGGTGAAAGTGGAGCACTAGCAGCAAAAGCAATCCCTTTCGGCAGTCACGGACAGACCGTGAATATCTGGAGCAAATCTCGCGGGAAAGCTGCGCCCGTCTTGATCTTCTTCTATGGCGGGGGTTGGGTCAAAGGCAGTGCTGACGAATATGGCTGGGCCGCGCGCGCCTATGCATCAAAGGGTTTTGTCGTCGTGGTCCCCGACTACCGAAAAGTCCCTCAAGTGAAGTTTCCGGCTTTTGTGCAGGATGCTGCGGATGCCGTCCGCTGGACCCGCGACAATGTCGCGAAATATGGCGGCGATCCCGAAAGGATCGCTATCGCTGGACACTCGGCTGGCGCGCATTCGGTTGCCATGCTTGCACTCGATCCGCGGTGGCTTACGGCGGCAGGCGCGCCAGGTGCGGTCAGAGCGGCCGTCGGGCTATCGGGACCATATGATTTCTATCCGTTTACGGGTCGCGCAGTTGCCGCAATGGGCGAATGGCCGAACCCTGCCGAAACACAGCCGCTGCGTTTCGCGCGCGCGGATGCGCCACCAATGATGCTTGTTACCGGAACAGCCGACACGACAGTCCGCCCGAAAAATGCACGCAACCTTTTCAAGGCATTGAAGACCGCTGGCGCGATCGTCGTCGAAAAAGAATATCCCGGCCTCGGTCATGAAGATGTTGCAATGGCACTGTCGCTACCGTTTCGCGGCAAAGCCCCTGTGCTCGACGATAGCGCAGCGTTTCTGATGGAACATCTGAAAGCCCCGAAATGACCTACACACTCATCACAGCAAACCGGAATTACTCGAGTTGGAGCCTGCGCCCGTGGCTTCTGATGAAAGCACTTGGCATCTCGTTTGTCGATCGGATCGAGCCCTTTACGCAGTCGAAGAATTATGACTCCTTCCGCGCGTTCTCGCCGACCGGTCAGGTGCCCTGCCTGATCGATGACAAGACGACGATCTGGGATTCGCTCGGCATAACGCTCTACCTCGCCGATCGCCACGAAGGCATATGGCCCGCCGATCCCGCCGCACGCGCCTGGGCAATGTGCGCAGTTTGCGAAATGCATGGGGGCTTCGCTGCGTTGCGCAATGATTGCACCATGAACGTCGGCGTGCGGGTCAAGCCGAATCCGATGCGCCCTGCGCTTGGCCACGATGTCGCGCGCATTACCGAACTGTGGCGCGAAGGGCTGACACGCTTCGGCGGGCCATTCCTTGCCGGTGCTGCATTTACGGCAGCCGATGCGTTCTTTGCGCCCGTTGCCTACCGCGTCCGCACTTACGGTCTCGATGTCGGTGATGCAGGGCGGCGCTGGGTCGACATGATCCTCGCCTTGCCGGCAATGCAGCAATGGGAAACCGAAGCACTTGCCGAAAGCTGGCGCGAAGTCGGTCATGAAAGCGAGCTTTTGGCCTGCGGAATGATCACGGCCGATTATCGCATAGCTTGATTGCCGTGCACTTCCGGTCTTAAGGCTTAGCGATGGCCAGCAGACCGCGCACGCTCTACGAAAAAATTTGGGACGATCACGTTGTCGAACGCCGCCCCGACGGCACGTGCATTATCTATATCGACCGGCATCTTGTTCATGAAGTAACCAGTCCGCAGGCTTTCGAAGGGTTGCGGCGCGAAGGGCGCCCCGTGCGGCGTCCCGATCTGACGCTTGCTGTGCCCGATCATAATTTGCCGACGACTGCGCGCATCGATCCAGCAGGCAACCGGATCGCGATCGCAGACCCGGCAAGCGCACAGCAACTCGCCATGCTCGAAAG
>JANODH010000360.1:0-6492 GCA_031412595.1 Sphingomonas sp.
CAAGATCGGGCCGATCAATGCGCCTGAAGACGCGAACCAAAACGAACTCGAAACTTACATGATCACGCAAATTACGGGGGACCGCCGCAGCGGCACACGTGCGACAATCACGGGGCCCGCCGGCGCAACGCTGACGAAGCCGATCGACTATGTGGGGCGCAAGACGCTGCCTGACTATGCTGGTTACGCCAATCGCTTCATCCACAACATAACAGTGCCCGGATGCGGTGCTGGTCGCGCTTTCGTGGGGCAGCGTGCTGAAGCGTTCGCCATCAATCTCGGCGAAACATTCGACTTGGTCAATTACGTGCCGATCGAAGGCGACAGCGCACCCTTCGCTGCCGACGGCCGCGGTTTTCCCGGCGGGATCAGGCAGAGCCGTAACAACGACGATTTGATCGGAAAGAAGAACGTTACGTCGATCGCCATCGAATTGCCGATTTCTTGCCTTACCGGATCGGGTAATGGCGTCATCGGCGCTTGGTCGACTGCAAGCCTTCCGCAAGCTCGCCTGCTTGATCCGACGCCGACTTATCAGACACCAATGATCCAGGGCGGTGCCTATGTTCAGGTGTCGCGTCTGGGGATGCCACTGGTAAACGAAGTCGTTATCGGATTGAACAAGAAGGATGTCTTCAACGCTGCCGAGCCGACCGGCGATGCAGCACTTGGCGATTTCGTCACCAATCCAACTTTTCCGGCAATTTTGAATGTGCTTTTCCGTGCGCCGGTAAACGCAACGCTCGGCACGAGTTTTACGGATCTTGCGCCCAACAACTTTCCGCGTAACGATTTGGTCGCTACATTCCTGACTGGTATCAAGACGCTTAATCAGCAAGCAAAAGTGACCCCGTCCGAAATGCTGCGTCTGAACACCGCGGTGGCGCCAACACCGCGTGCAACGCAGAGCACATTCGGTGTTGCCGGTGACGATCTGGCCGGTTTCCCCAATGGTCGCCGCCCGGGTGACGATGTCACGGACATCGTGTTGCGGGTTGCTATGGGTCGCCTTTGTCATCCCGTACCGATCAACGGTACGCCGACAGATCTCGGACTCTGTACGCCAGCGAACGCACCCGTCGGAACGGTTGCGTTTACTGATGGTGCGCCGGTCAGTGCACGCGACCTGCAAAATGTGTTTCCATATTTGAACACACCACTGCCCGGATCGCCGAAAGCTGCCCTGAACGCAGCTGCCACCGCGCCAGCGCAGCCATGATCGGGAGAGCTTAAATGAATAATTCAGCCAAATTGAAGGCCGGCACTGCTTTGCTTCTACTGCTTGCCATGGCCGCGTGCAGTGATCGTAGCGATACGACGACTGCAACACCGTCACCCGGATCGCCGCCACCTGCGGCGTCGATTCAAAGCCGGATCGGGGCAAGCTTTGCCGCTTTCTTCGACGCGAGCAACAGCAGTGATCCGCGTGAGCCAACTGCAGCAGATGCCCCCGCGCTTAACCCAGCAGCTGACCCGCTGGATAACTAGGCGTACAAACTTGTGTGGCGGCAGTTATCCTGTCGCCACATTTTTTTGTTTTGAATACATTGCAGGCCAATCCGAGACTGAAGGATATTTCATGAAGGCTCTCCTTCCTGTTGTTGCGTTTTTTTCGTCGACGACGTCAGCGCTCGCCCACGACATGTGGATCGCTGCACCAGCGTTTACTGTAGCAGTCGGCGAGCCTGTGCCGGTCGCATTTCGGGTGGGGCATGCAGACGAACAGGATCCGTGGGATGCGTCATGGGACCGGATTCAATCATTTCGGAGCTCTGGCCCCGATGGCGTCGAGGATCTGCAAGCAGCCCTTGTCGTACCACCGCGAGACGATGGCCTGAATGCCAATGTTTCATTCAGGAATGCCGGTACCCATGTCGTCGCACTTGAATCCTATCACGCGAAGAGCACGCTCGATGCCGTGAAGTTCAACGAATATCTAGAGACGGAGGGATTGGACCTCGCCAAAAAAACACGCTCCGCAGCCGGCACATCCAATATGCCTGGTGTCGAGATATACTCCCGTCGCGCAAAAATGCTGGTCCAAGTTGGGGAAAGTCGATCGGCAAACGTCCTTAAGCCGATCGGTCAAACACTTGAGATTGTGCCTGCAACAAACCCCTTTGACCGCGGCACCGACACGGCATTGCCGGTCCAGCTTCTTTTACACGGACGACCGCTTGCAGGGGCACAAATTCGAATTCTGCCGCTCGGTATTAAAAACGGTGCGGTTCAAAAGCAGCGGACTGACGAACAGGGAAGGGCGACTTTCGTCGTCCCCAACGTTGGCGCCTGGCTCGTCATGGCCGTCCATGCGCGGCCCATGACAAATAACCGGGAGGCCGCTTTCGATACCATATTTGCGAGCATGACGTTCGGTTTCAAATAAGCCGAACGCCTCGGTAATAATTTTGCTTTGCGCGGCTTTCGACGGGGCTTAATGCAGCGTCACAATCCGCCGCGCTTTCGGTAACGAATCCTGCGCATTTACCGAAAGACCCGCATGACAAAAATCGTTTCGACAAAAATGCTCATTCTAGGGTCGGGTCCGGCTGGATTATCCGCTGCGATTTATGCTGCACGAGCCGGGCTCAGCCCCATCGTCGTGCAGGGCATCCAACCGGGCGGACAGCTCACCATTACGACCGATGTCGAAAATTATCCTGGTTTTGCCGACGTAATCCAGGGACCTTGGCTCATGGAGCAGATGACCAAGCTGGCCGAACATGTCGGCACGACGATGGAGTGGGATACGATCGTCGGCGTTGATCTTGGCACGCGGCCGTTCACGCTAACGGGCGACGGCGGGACGATCTATAAATGCGAAACGCTCGTTATCGCAACAGGCGCCCAAGCGCGCTGGCTTGGCCTTGAAAGCGAGACACGGCTGCAAGGCAAAGGCGTATCGGCCTGCGCGACTTGCGACGGCTTCTTTTATCGCGGCAAGAAAGTCGTCGTCATCGGTGGCGGCAATACGGCCGTCGAAGAAGCGCTATATATGACGAACCACTCATCCGACGTGACATTGATCCATCGCCGCGATCATTTGCGCGCGGAAAAGATCCTGCAAGATCGCTTATTTGCCAATCCAAAAATTTCCGTACTCTTCAATAAACGCGTGGAAAAGTTTGTAAGTGGCGGCGATCCCGAAGGGATGATCGGCGTCGATCTTGTGGATACCATAACCGGTGACACGTCCTACGTTGCTGCCGACGGCGGCTTTGTTGCAATTGGTCACTCACCGGCAACTGAAATTTTCAAGGAGCTTTTGCCGATGGATGACGGCGGCTATCTTTTGGTCGAAACCGGATCGACGCGTACTTCGATCCCTGGTGTTTTTGCAGCAGGGGACGTCGCGGATAAAATCTATCGGCAAGCCGTAACCGCTGCTGGCATGGGTTGCATGGCGGCACTCGATGCCGAGAAATTCTTGGGCGTCGCAGAATTTGGCGGCGGTTACTGACTTAGTGCGTCGATCAGGTGACCCAACAAAAAATCAAAATCAGCCTGCTGTGCAAAACTATGGGATGAGGATGCGAGCGTCACGTACTTAACGTTGCGGCGCGATCGAGCTGCGTCGAATTTTGCCGAGTGCCACGCATCTGCAAAGGCAATCCCAGTATTGTCGCCATCAGCGACGATGATCGTGGTCGGCAGCTTCGATACAGTCAGTCGGGCGGCAACCATATCTGCCAACGCGTTTTGCGTCGAGCCGCGCCCCGCTATGCGACGCAGGCCACTGATCACTGAACGAATATTTAGTTTGCCCGTTGCCAGTGCTAACCACGCTGCCGGGTCGCGCAATCGGCGAGCATAGCGCGCTTTAATCGCAGCGCGCGGGGGCAGGGCATCGCGTTGCTCGATCAGCCACGGGTTGGCCAACACCAACGCATCCACTTTTACCCGATGAAGCAACAGCGCCGTTGCCGCGTCGCAATTGCCGAACGCAACAATTCGTTCGAGCCGAGGCGCTGCGGCCCTGAACGCGCTCAGTGCTGCCATGGTGTCGGGCGCGCTGGCCTCATATCCGCCGTTTTCACCCTCGCTGTCTCCAATTCCGCGGCGATCGAAGCGAAAGACGGGATAGCCCTCTGCTGCGACGGCTTGCGCAAGGCTTGCCATGCCGCGATGTGCCCCACTGCGGATCTCATTGCCTCCTGAGACGATCAGCAACCCGGCTTGTAAATCACCTTCATCAAGCGTGGCGCAGAGCTTCAAGTCATTGAGCCGAAATTCTAAGATGCGGCGCATGATTTAACCCAAGCCACGATGTCGTCGGCGACATATTGTGCAAACGCAGGATCCTCGGTTGGTTCTGTGGCGCGCCATAATTTCTGTCCAACGACTTTAGAAACATGAGCGCCAGCGACGGGCGTTGAATTATGGATCGATATATACATCTGCGGTGCCATAAGATTGCCTGCCAAGCGCGTTGTTTGCGTGCGCGCTCGGCGGTCCAGTTCTGCTACCGACACGCCGCTTGTAAACGCAGTTGCACGGACGAGATCGCGCAAGAGGCGTTCACCTGTGTCGGGCGCAAGCTGCCACTGATGTTTGCAACTGCCATCGAGCAATGCGCCGCCGCGAAACGCAATGGAACCGAATATACCGCTTGCCAGAGTCGCAACAGCATCTGCCCAATCGGCAAAACTCGTGTCGCAAAGCGCTGTCTCACTTTCGCCCGTGCCAGGCAGGTCTGGCAGGATGGTCGCGACGTTTTGTTTCGCCAAAAGTCGCATGACAGTAACTGTAAACCGCCGCATTCGATTTGCTTCTTCGAATAATGCCGGCAGGACGAGCAGCGTTATCGGCGCTCCATTCCCCAGCCGCAGCAGATTTTCACAGCCACCGCGCCAGCGATAAACGTCATTCATTGCGCCAGTTTGCGCAGCGCATAGGCGATCAAGCTGCCGAATGTGCTGAGAAGATCTTCGTCGACATCGTCGTCGTCGATAACAATCCCGAGACGATCCTCCATTTCGGTCAGCAAGCCTGCGACCGCCATTGAGTCCAGTTCGGGCAGGGCACCGAACAATGGCGTGGTTTCGTCGAAGCTTTCAGCACGCCATGCATGAATAGACAAGACATCGCAAAGTACAGCGCGCACGATATCGGCAACAGCTTCCGCCTTGATCATGTCAGAGCGATTAGCGTCCGACTGCATAGCCGACAAGCATTCGCAACAAAGCTTTCGCGGCACCCCATAAGCCCGCAGGTCGGCGCGGATTGAAAAGTTGTACGGTATGAAGCGGCGTCCGGCTGTCCATCCAGTCTGCTTTATATCGATTATCGCCTGTTCCGAAATCGATCAGCGAGACCTCGTCCGTGTCGATCACATGTCGAAACATGGCTGCTGACAATACCGAGCCGGCGCTTTGTTCACGTGCGCTTTCGCGGTAGGCAAGTTTGTGGATCAGCGCGCTGCCGTTTTCCACTGTCCATAATTGCGCGGCAACCGGTTCGCCATGAGCGTAAGCAATACCTAATCGCAAACAGCCAGCTTCCGCTTCAGAACGCGCCATGTCACGGAGGAAATCAGGCGAGCCCTCTTCAGTTTTCCAACTCGCCGCATATACCGCCTCATAATCCGCCCACGCATCATCATCGAACGACGTGTAAATTTTCGTCTCGATGTCATATTTTGCGGTTTTGCGTTTGACGGTTGAGCGAAGTTCGCCGGGGCGTGCCATCCAATATTGTTCGAACGAAATACTGTCGGTCGCTATTGTCCAGCGCACTGATGTCTGAGTCGTAAAGGCAATCCAACCGGCCCGATCGAAGGCGCGCGCCATGGCGCTTGCGTCTGCTGCGTGCATCGGCGCGAGAATAATCGACGCCGTTGTTTTGCTGAGCCGCCGCGCCGTTGCCATCAGCAGTGCAAATTTCGTCCCGTCGTCGGGATTGCCTGAAAATACCGGACCAATCCAAAAACTGTACCAGCTTGCCAATCCTCGCGCATGAACACCCGCTTCAGCCAGAAACAACCAGCTGTCATGCCCACCGGCGCGCGCGCGCACCACAAGCGGCGTTCCAATTTGTGGGGTAAGCTGCCAGGTGCGCTGAAACCATTCCAAGCGGCAAAACATCGATCCTTGTGCGGCGCGACCGAGCGCACCGTTGGCACTTGCGGCGACGTTTAGGTTACGAAATATTTCACCCTTTACCCACAAAGCGTCATGTCTCTCACTGGCCGCACATCCGCGGTTGACCTAAAGGAGCCGGCGTGAATTCGCCCAACCCGACGCCGAGCCCTATCGACCATTTATTGCTCGGTGGAAACGCGCATGCCCCAGCTTTGGTTACCAAGTCGGTAACATTGACTTATGCAGAGGCAGAAAGGCGGCTCGGGGCGTTGGCCTCAGCATTGCGATCATTCGATTTTCCGCACGGCGCTCGTGTGGCGACGTGGCTTCCAAAAACAGTCGAAGCATGTCTTATGCCTCTTGCAGCCCCCCGCGCCGGTTTGGTGCACATACCGATAAACCCGGTTTTGCG
>JANODH010000361.1:0-2409 GCA_031412595.1 Sphingomonas sp.
CTTGCGGACTATAGAATGCGCTATGCGAGCTATCGCGCCGACCCGCAGCTGCAGGCGCTTCATGCTGCATTCCCGATGATCCCGAATACGGACGATCATGAAGGGACGAACGACATGTGGGAAGGTGGCGCGCAGAACCATCAACCCGATGAAGGCGACTGGACCAACCGCAAGAACGTTGCGATGCAAGTGTGGCGCGAATGGCTGCCGGTCGGCGAGCAGCCATGGAAGGCGTATGAAATCGGCGATCTGGCAACCTATTACCGGACCGATACGCGCGCGATCGGGCGGTCCAAACCTTATTGGGGCGGGGAATTCATGCGCGCGCCCGATCCGGCCAAGGCCTTTGCCGAATTTCGCGATGGCGCCTGGCGCGATCCGGCAATGACGATGATGGGCAGCGAACAGGAAAGCTGGCTGTATCGTGCGTTTGCGCGTGACAAATCGCGCTGGAGTGTCGTCGGATCGGGCACCAACATGGGCCGGGTCTATTTTCCCGAAAGCGCCATGGCGACGGTTTCCCCGACATCGCCACAACGAAATCGCGATTATGTAACGCAGGGCGTGACAGCGGCGAGAGCAGGCCTGCCGCAGAATTTCGACAATTGGGGCGGCTATCCGGCTGCGCGGTCGCGGTTGCTGTCGGCAGCGCAGCGCAACGATCTTGATCTGATCGTCGTGACCGGGGACAGCCATAATGGCTGGGCATTCGACTTGCCCGAAGGCGGCCGACCCGCCGGTGTCGAATTCGGCGGGCACAGCGTGTCGTCGCCGGGCTTTGAAAATTCCACGCGCGGGATCGATCCCAAACTTGTCGCGGCATCGCTGATGAGCGGACGGGCAGGCGGCTCGGACGCGACCGAGTTGCGCTGGGTGGATACGTCGAACCGTGGCTACATGCATTTGTCGCTGACGCCGCAAGCCGCGACCAACGAATGGGTATTCATGGACACAGTCCTGCGGGTGTCCGGCGCGACGAAAGCTTCGCACAAGATGCGCGTGAAGCCCGGACGACGCGTGGTTGAGGCGGTTGCTTAATCGGGTTGGAATTCGCGCCGACCACGTTAGACAGGCGTTATGAACATCGATCACGTTGTCATTTGCGCATATGCCCGCACGCCGATGGGTGGATTTCAGGGCGCGCTGGGCACTGTGTCTGCGACAGCGCTTGGAGCGACTGCGGTAAAAGCGGCTGTCGAGCGCGCTGGCGTTGCGCCGGATGCCATCGACCAGATTATCATGGGCTGCGTGCTTCCCGCGGGCCTTGGTCAGGCCCCCGCGCGTCAGGCCGCACTGGGAGCCGGCCTGCCACAGTCGGTCGCAGCGACCACGGTCAACAAGATGTGTGGTTCAGGCATGCAAGCGGTGATCATGGCGCATGATGCTTTGGCGGCAGGATCGACCAGCGTGGTTGTTGCAGGTGGCATGGAATCGATGTCGAATGCGCCTTATTTGCTCACCAAGCATCGCGGCGGCGCGCGGATCGGGCATGATGTGATCAAGGACTCGATGTATCTCGACGGCCTCGAGGATGCCTATGATCCGGGCAAGCTGATGGGTGCCTTTGCCGAAGACAGCGCGCGTGATTATCAGTTCACGCGCGAGGCGCAGGATACCTATGCCCTGCGGTCCTTATCGCGTGCAGTCGCAGCGATCGGGAGCGGCGCGTTCGATCGCGAAGTGGTCCCGGTCGAAGTTGCGGGGCGCGGTGGCACCACGCTGATTGAGCGTGACGAGCAGCCCGGCAACGCCAGGCCTGAAAAGATACCGACGCTAAAGCCTGCATTTGCCAAAGACGGCACGATCACGGCGGCTAATGCGTCGTCGATTTCGGACGGTGCGGCTGCGCTGGTAATGACTCGCCAGAGCGTGGCGACGTCGCAAGGCTTGCCCGTCGTCGCTCGGATCGTTGCGCATGCCGCGTATGCGCATGCGCCGTCCTTGTTCACGACAGCGCCTGTTCCCGCCGTCCGCCGCGTTCTCGAAAAAGCGGGATGGACAATTGACGATGTTGACTTGTTTGAAATCAATGAGGCATTTGCAGTCGTTGCAATGATTGCAGCGAAAGACCTTGGTATTCCTGACGACAAGCTCAACGTAAACGGGGGCGCAACAGCGCTGGGGCATCCCATCGGCGCATCGGGGGCGCGAATTCTCGCAACGCTGATCGCAGCGCTTCAAACGCGCGGCCTGAAACGCGGTGTCGCTGCGCTCTGCATTGGCGGGGGCGAAGCAACGGCAATGGCAGTAGAACTCCCATAAGCGACGACATTGCCTCGTCTGAACGCGCGGCTCTGGTTGCGGCGTTAAAAGGCGTCGCCGAAGGCGATCGCGCAGCGTTGCAGGAAGTGTACCGGCGGACCTCAGCGAAACTTTACGGGATTGCGTTGCGTATCTTTCCCGATGGTG
>JANODH010000362.1:0-3797 GCA_031412595.1 Sphingomonas sp.
GCTCGGCATTGTCGATGTGAAATCGACGCTGCGTGTTGTGCCCGGCCCGAACGGCGTGGGCACACGAATTGTCGGACGCGGTGAGGCGCGGGTGCGGCGGCTCGACAATAGTTTCCTGGCCAGCCTGACCAACGGGCTTCCCTATATCGAGACCGGGCTGGTGCGCGGCGGCGACGGGATTATCCGGTTCGTCAATCTGCGTCTGCGCTCGCCGGGGCTGCAATTGGTCGGCAATGGTTATCAGCGGCGCGACGGCACATTTTTCTTCGAGGGTACAGGTCGGCAGGCACGTTATGGCCCGGTTCGCCTGAAGCTCGACGGGCGGATCGATCGCCCGAAAATCGACCTGATCCTTGCGCGGCCGTTGGATTCGCTGGGCCTGCGCAATGTCAGCGCGTCGCTGCGGCCGACAGCGAGCGGTTTCACCTGGAGCGCGCGCGGGCTTTCGACGCTCGGTCCATTCTCAGGGAACGGCGCGATCCTGCTGCCGCGAAACGGCAATGCGCTCATCCAGATTACGGCGCTCGATGCGTCGGGGCTGCGCGGCACGGGAACATTGCGCGCGCTGAGTGGGGGGTTCGGCGGGCAGATGGTGCTGAACGGCAGTGGCGTTTCGGGCACCCTCGATTTCGCCGTCCCGTCGGGCATCCAGCGCATCGAAGCGCATTTCATCGCGCGTGATGCGCGGCTGGCCGGGCCGCCGATCATTGCGGCGCGCCGCGGAAAGCTCGATGCAGTCATGCTGCTCGACCCCGACGGCACGACAATCGACGCGATCGTGAGCGGGCAAGGCCTGCGCTACGGCAATCTCACGCTGGCCAAGCTCGACGGGACGGCAAAGCTGCGCGATGGAGCCGGCGAAGTGCGCGCCGCTTTTGCGGGCACGCGGGGGCGGACGTTCGATCTGCAGACCGTAGCGCAAATCTCGCCCGACCGGATCAGTATCATCGGCTCGGGCACGATCGACCGCCGCCCGATCAAGCTCGAATCGCCTGCCCTCTTGACGCGCGCGGGGGCGAGCTGGTCGCTGGCGCCGACAGCATTGACCTTTGCGGGCGGCAATGCGCGCATTTCGGGGAGCTTCGGGGGTGCCGCGACCATGCTCGATGCGACAGTGCAGTCGATGCCGCTGACCGTTATCGACATCGTCAATCCGGGCCTGGGTCTCGGCGGCTCTGCCAGCGGACAGATCAGTTTCAACCAGCCTGCCGATGGTAGCGCGCCCACGGGCCGCGCCAATTTGCGCATCCGCAATCTCACGCGGTCGGGGCTGGTGCTGTCGTCGACGCCGGTCGACGCGGGTGTCGTTGCCGAACTTTCAGCGCGCGGACTTGCTTTGCGTGCTGTGGCAGCAAGCGGTGGCAAGACCGTCGGGCGTGCGCAGGCGCGCATTGCGCCGTTGGGAAGCAGCAATTTGATGAACCGCCTGATGAGCGCGCCGCTTTTTGCGCAAGTCCGCTATAATGGCCCTGCCGATACGCTCTGGCGGCTGACCGGCGTCGAGAGTTTCGATCTGTCGGGTCCGGTTGCGGTGGGGGCCGATGTCGGCGGGACACTCAACGATCCGCAGATCCGCGGGTCGTTCGCAACGCAGAGCCTGCGTCTCGAAAGTCCGCTCAGCGGCACGGTGCTGACTGGCATAAAGGCGCGCGGTAATTTCGGCGGATCGAAGCTCGTGATCGACAATTTCACGGCCAATGCAGGGCGCGGAACGCTCGTCGGGCGCGCGGCATTCGATCTGGCGGCGGCGCGCGGTTTCGGCATCGATATCACGGCGACCGCGACCAATGCCGATATCATCCGCCGCGACGATGTTTCGGCGACGGTTACGGGGCCACTGACGATCCGTTCGGATGGCGGCAGTGGTCTGATTTCGGGCAATGTCGATCTGGTGCGCAGTGCGTTCAGGCTGGGGCAGGCCAACGCAGCCGCGGCCGTCCCTCGATTGAGAGTCCGCGAGATCAATCGCCCGGCAGACCGCGCCGAGGCAGTTGCCCCGCCGATGCGTTGGGGCCTCGACATCAAGGCCCGCGCGCAAAACCAGCTTGCCGTGACGGGGCTCGGCCTCGACAGCGAATGGGAAGGCGCGATCGATCTGGGCGGCACCTTGGATGCGATGCGGATTACGGGTCGGCTCGATGTCGTGCGCGGCGGTTATGAATTTGCCGGACGGCGCTTCGATCTCGATCGCGGCACGATCCGTTTCCAGGGCACCTCGCCGCCCGATCCGGTGCTCGATATTCAGGCCAATGCGAATATCCAGTCGATTGCCGCCACGATCAAAGTGATCGGCACCGCATCGAAGCCCGAAATCACATTTGCGAGCGTGCCTGCGCTGCCGCAGGACGAATTGCTTTCGCGGCTGCTGTTCGGCACGTCGATCACCAATCTGTCGGCGCCCGAAGCGCTGCAACTGGCGGCTGCCGTGACGTCGCTTCAGGGCGGGGGCGGGGGGCTCGATCCGATCAACGCCGTGCGCCGCGCCATCGGTCTCGATCGTTTGCGGATCGTGGCGGCGGATGCAACGACGGGGCAGAAGACTTCGGTCGCGGCCGGCAAATATATCACGCGGCGGACTTATGTCGAAGTGATCAGCGACGGGCAGGGCTATTCGGCGACACGCATCGAGTTTCAGGTCACGCGCTGGTTGTCGCTGCTTTCGACCATTTCGACCATCGGTCGGCAAAGCGCGACGGTCAGAGTGTCGAAGGATTATTAGACCACTTTGCGCCCGACCCAGATCACCCGCCCGATCACGTCGACGCGCGCCGCGGGCACATCGGGCCAGCTGGGATAAGCGCTGTTGTCGCTGCGGATCGTCAGGCTCCGGCTCGCCGGATTGATCGCGAGGCGCTTCACGTTCAACGCGTCGTCGATTCGGATCACGTAAATCCCGTCGCGCAAACGATCGCCGGCATCGCCGCGATCGACAAGGATATCGTCGCCATCCGATAGCGTCGGCATCATCGAATCGCCTTCGACGCGGATCGCCGAAACCAGATCGGGTGTCGCCGTCAGCCGCCGCAGCCAGGCGGCATCGAAACCGAAACGCGCTTCGATGCGTTCGCTGTCGGGCAAAGCGCCGGGCCCTGCGGATGCGCCGACGCTCAATTGCGGGATCGAAATCAGCCCGCTGCGCTTGCGAATTGCCGCCGCTGCCGGGATTTCGACCGGGCCGCCCAATACAGCTTCGGCGACCCCATAATAGCGCGCCAGCGTCCGCCGGTCGTCCTCGTCCAGCTTTCGCGGCACGCCGCGTTTGATGAACTGCTGCACATAAGCGGCATTGCGCCCGAGCAGCCGCGATAACGCGACACTGCTGTCGCCACGTTCGGTCATCAGTCTTTCAAGCGTATCGCGCGCGTCAACCATAAAAGTCACATAGCGATAGGAAAACTCCTAGACAAGTAGGAAATTGCTCTTGAAATAGGAAAAATCCTAATCAGTGAGTCGAAGGAGTGGGCGGTGCATTTGAGGAAAAGAGTCGAAGCGTATCTGAAAGCGTCGGGCACGCCGGCAACGCGGTTCGGTCGTGAAGCGGTGCGCGATCCGCGGCTGGTTCACGACATGCGCCTCGGCCGCGAAATCGGGCCGCGCGTTGCCAAACGGATCATCGCGTTCATCGAAGCGCGCGAACAATGAGCCGCCCGGCCCACCGCGCGCTGATCGACGCGCTCACTGATTATCTCGGGCCGCTCGACGATCTCACCGCGAAAACGCGCGACTGGGCCAGCGCCACATTTGTCGGCATGCAGCATGACATGGCCTTTTGCTGCACAGCGGATGCCGCGCGGATC
>JANODH010000363.1:0-5969 GCA_031412595.1 Sphingomonas sp.
GTGGCGGTGGTGAACGCCGGTGATTTGCGCGCCGCGCGAGCTGTGTCCACGCGGAGCAACAAAGTTCGCACGCGAGTTTTGATTTTCGCGCGACAATCCGCCGGCTGCGCGCGATAGCCCGTTGAACCGAATGCTGCGGGCAGCCGGCGATTGGCGGCGAAGCAAGGCTGTCAGACCCTCGACGACGGCGGCTTCCGCTGCTGCTGACGTTTGGGTCATCCGGGCCGCCCCACGATCAATAGATGGCCAGCGGGGTGATCGGGCTGCCCGTGCCGCCGACGATCGGCAGCGGTGCTGCGACGAACAGGAATTCGACAATCCCCAGCGCTGCAAATTCCGCGAGCGCCACGCCCTCAAGCAGCGAAATACCGAAATCGCGGATCAGCCTCTGATGGACCGGAAAGATGGTTCCTTGGGGAAATGGCATGGCTTCGATGGCGAAATTGTCTGCGCCGACCATGACAACGCCAGCCTCGGCAAGCCAAAGTGCTGCGCTCTCGTCGATGCCGGGTTCTTCATTGAAATCGACGTCACCCCGGCGTTTGCCTGTCTGGCTTTCCAGCCACCCGGTGCGAAACAGGACCGCATCGCCTGTTTGCACCGTCAGGCCCGCGCGCTCGGCCGTCACCTTCAGTTCTTCGACACCGATCGAGTAGCCCGGTGCCAATGGCGCGCCATGCGTTTTTGCAACGTCGAGCAAAATACCCCGGGTTACGATCGGCGGCAGCTTATCGATGCCGCATTTCTTGGCGCCGTGCGTGCTTGTGATTTCGGTGCTGCTGTGCCCGTTATAAAGCAGGTCGTCGGACCAGGCGTGACAGAGCGCGTCGATATGCGTGCCGATGTGAAGCGGCATGACCACGGTATCTTCGGCAAACTGAAAGCTGTGGACGCTGCGCGCGCCCGCCGCATAGTCGCCGCCGTCGCGATCCATGAAATGGCTGAGGCCCGCGCGGTGGTTCGGGACCGGCGTTTTCTTCGATAACGGCTGCGCGAGCGATATCACCTTACCCTGCCGAACCAGATTCGGTGCTGCCATGATCTGCGACGAACCCACCAGATTGAGTGCCCCGATCTCGTCATTTTCGCCCCAGCGGCCCCATGCATCACGCGCCATGACAAGCCTCGCTTGTCGTCAAAGCCATGGCATCAGCTTTGAGCGTCTGGCGCTGCAACTTGCCCGTCGTGGTGCTTGGCAATCGGTCGCGAAAGAAAATTCGATCGGGCACTTTGTACGACGATGACAAGGCGCGGCAATGCGCGATCAGTGCGTCGGTGGTCGTGTTCGGCGCGCAAACCACGAAACCGACAATGATTTCGCCGCGCGCAGCATCGGGTGCGCCAACGACGGCGGCATCCACGACATCCGGGTGTCGAAGGAGTATGTCCTCCACTTCGGCCGGTGAAACATTTATGCCGGCGCGCTTAATCATTTCCGTGCTACGCCCCAAAAAGACCAAATCGCCTTCGTCGGAAAACATGCCGATATCGCCGGTGCGATACCAGCTATCATCGGTAAAGACGTCAGCATTGTGAATCGCGCTCTGCCCGCCGTAGCCCGACATCAGATAGCCCGTCACTTCGATCAGTCCGGCTTCGCCTGCTTTGGCTTCCGTGGCGGTATCCGGATCTATCAGCCGAATGCGAACGCCCGGGAGCGGTGGTCCCTGGCATGATGATCGCCGGTCGAGTGACCAGTCACTGGGTGTGACACAGCAATTGCCGCACGTTTCACTCGATCCGTAGATGTTGCAGATCTGCGTCGCGCCTAGCCCGTTTGCTGCATTGATAACATCTTGCGGACTTCCGATCGTGAGGCCAGTTCGCAGACTTTCGGTGCGTTTGCGCGTGAATGCTGGATGGGCTGTCATCGCGGCTGTCATGGTCGGCAAGGTATAAATCGCCGTGCACCGATGCTGCTCTATTAAATCGAGTGCACCGCGTGCCTCAAATCGCTCCTGCAGCACCATGGTGCCCCCATGGCTGAGAGTTGCGGGCAAAGCATTGGCAGAGCCGTAAGCCCAAAACAGCGGGACCGATACCAGCACCCGGTCATCGGGCCCCAGTCCCTGACGTTCACCGATGTTGAATCCGTTTTCGATCAAGGCTCGATGCGCGAGGCGGACAGCCTTTGGCTTGCTGGTCGATCCCGAGGTGTAAAGGATCAGGGCATCGTCTGTTGCGCAAGGTCGATCGTCGCCGCGATCGCCCCCAGGATCGGGAGCCGCCGTCTTGAAGCATGCATAGTCGGTCCAACCGAGCGCCGGCTTTTCGTCACACAGGGCGACCAAAGTTGTAAGCGCAGGAAAACGCGGACTGGTCCACTCTTCGGTCGTCGATGCTTCCGGAACCAGCGCGCGCATTGCGGCAAAAAAATCGGTGTTTCCTAAGGACGGCATGACGAACAGGGCCGCGACGTCCGCATCGCGCAGAATGAATTCCAGTTCGGCGGGCGTCGACCACGTGCTGATGGGCACCACGACGGCGCCTGTCATTGTCGCACCGAAAAATATTTCGAGCCATTCGATGCGATTTGAAATCAGCAGTCCAATGCGCTGACCTGGTTCTATGCCGCACGCCCGCAGGCCAATTGCAACGCGCCGCGCGCTCTGGGCGAGTGCTGAATAACTGTGCGAAATCCCGCGGTCGATAACCGCAATTCCGCTGCCCGCAGTCGCCATTTCGTCGAGCAATTCGGGAAAGGTGACGCTGATCGGCGGGCGCACGTCAGGCCACCTTGCCGAAGCGAAACCCGCGATACTCATCCGCCGCGATTTCGTTGCAAATCTCTGTGTAGACACCCAGACCGCCGACATAAGGCAGCATCACGCGCGGTTTGCCGGGTATGTTCGCGCCCATGTACCAGCTGTTGGCTTGCACGTGCAGCGTGCCGCTTGCGACGTCGCTGACGTGGGCGACCCATTCGTTTTCCGAAGCAGAGTCGGCTTCGACGGTGCATTTATTCTCTTTGTGAATGTGAGCCAAGCATCCCGCAATGAATTCGACATGCTGTTCGATTGCCATGACGACGTTGGTCAGGATCGACGGGCTACCCGGGCCATTGATCATGAACATGTTAGGAAAGCCTGCGACCATGATGCCCAAATAGGATCTCGGCCCGTCGCGCCATTTCTCCCTGAGGCTGATGCCGCCCGAACCCATGATATCGATGCGCGTCAGCGCGCCGGTGACGGCATCATATCCCGTAGCAAAAACGATGCTGTCGACGTCGTAGCGATGCCGTTCGGTGACGATGGCAGTTGAAGATATCTCGGTTATCGGGTCTGCCCGGATATCGACAAGCGACACATTCGGACGGTTGAACATCGCGTAATAGTCTGTGTCGACGCAAATTCGCTTAGTGCCGATCGGGTGGTCGGTCGGCGTCAACTTCGTCGCCACTTCCGGGTCCGCGACAATCGAACGGATTTTTTCGCGAACATAGTTCGCCGCAAAGTCGTTTGCAGCTTTGTTCTTGAAAAGGTCATTGAAAGCGTGCGTGAAATTGGCCCCACCGCGCGCCCAGCGGGCGTCGAACTCGCGCTGCCGTTCTGCATCGTCGACATCGAAGGCGCTTCGCTGGCTATAGTCGTAAAGTGCGCCGGACTTCGTCGCCTTTGCCACAGCGCGATGGTTCGCATAATTCGCTTTCCATGCCGCCTGCACCTCGTTGGCGAGCGGGTGATTCCATGCTGGAATGCTGAAATTCGGCGTTCGTTGAAAAACTGTCAGGTGGGCTGCTTGTCCGGCGATAATCGGCGAAACCTGTATGCCCGAGGAACCGGTTCCGATGACGGCAACGCGCTGGCCGGAAAAGTCGACCGGCGTATGCGGCCAGTGGCCTGTGTGATACCAGCAGCCCTCAAAATGCTCGATCCCGGGAAAGTCCGGCGTGCGCGCTGCCGATAGCGCGCCCGACGCCATGATCACGAACCGCGCGGTTGCCGTTTCGCCAGATGCGGTCTCGACTTCCCAGACAGCGGCGGTTTCATCGAAGCGAGCCGCCACGACAGTCGTCTCGAATTGGATATCGCGGCGAAGATCGAAGCGATCGGCGACATGATCGATGTAGCGCAATATTTCGGCCTGAGCCGGATATCGCTCAGTCCATTCCCATTCCTGCTGCAATGCTTCGGAGAAAGAATATGAATATTCAAGGCTGTGCACGTCGCAGCGCGCGCCGGGGTAACGGTTCCAATACCATGTCCCGCCGACGCTGTGCCCGGTCTCAAACACACGCGCCGTAAGGCCGAGCTCACGCAGCTTGTACAGCATGTAAAGGCCTGCGAACCCGGCACCGACTACGATCGCGTCAAATGTCGGGTCACGAGGAGCAGGCGCGCGATCGGACACTGCTTTCATGCTCTCCCTTCAGCTTATGACGGCGAGACTAAACTGGACATCGCGTCCAATCAACAGCTATGTTGAAAATATGGCAGTCAAAACCTCAGTTGCGATCATCACTGGCGCCGGTTCCGGGATCGGCCGCGCGATTGCGCTCCGCCTCGCTGGCGATGGATGCGACGTCGGCCTGTTCGACATCGATTCAGCCGGTGTGGTCGAAACAGCTGAGCTTGTGCGAGGCCTGGGCCGCAGCGCCGAAGTCTTTGTCGGCAATGTGTCCATGAAGCACGACGTCGTTTCGGCCGTAGGCCGGTTTGCCGATCGCTTCGGTTCGATCGACATTCTCGTCAACAATGCCGGTATTCTGCGCACGTCACGATTTCTCGACGTGACCGAAGAGGACTGGCGCCAGACATTCGCTATCAATCTCGACGGCATGTTCTTTTTTTGTCATTCTGTCCTGCCGGCAATGGTCGAGCGCGGCGCAGGCGTGATCGTCAACATGTCTTCGTGGACGGGGAAGAAAGGTGTGCCCAATCACGCCGCATATGGTGCAACGAAAGCGGCAATCATCAATTTGACGCAAAGCCTCGCAGGTGAATTCGGCGAACACGGCATTCGCATAAACGCGGTATGCCCCGGGATCATCGTCGACACGAACATGCGTGACGACGCCGAAGCCATGAACCGAGTGCAAGGGCTGCCCGATGTCGCAACGCGCGTCCAAGGATTGCCGCTGCGCCGTGCGGGACGCCCTCAGGAAATCGCAAATATCGTTGCGTTCCTCGCATCCGATCATTCGGCTTACATGACTGGTCAGGCGATCAACGTGACTGGTGGTCTTTGGATGAATTAGCGGGAAGGATTTTTCATGATCTTGATCAGTGCGTCGCCCAGTCCTTTTGCCCGTAAAGTTCGCATGGCATTGATGGAAAAAGGCATCGCGTTCACGCTGCAGAATGAAGTGCCCTGGCACGCCGACACGAAAACGCGCGATTATAATCCGCTCGAACAACTGCCGGTTCTGATCCCGGAGACAGGCGATCCGGTCTTTGAATCGACGTACATCCTCGATTGGCTGGAAGTAAAATATCCCGAGCCACCGATGCTGCCTGACAACGCCGATGACGCGCTTCAGGCCAAGCTTGTTCATACGATCGCCGAAGGCGTGGCCGACGCGACGGTATCGCTGTTTTGGGAAATGCAGCGCGAACACATCAGCGCCGAATGGGCGCAGCGCCAGTTGCGCAAAGTGAGAGGGGGGCTGACCGATCTCGACCGGCGCGTCGGCAATCGCGAATTCGTGATCGGCGATCGTTTCGGGTTGGCCGATATCGCCGTTATCGCGCTGCTGGGCATGCAAGGCACTGTCATCGAAACCGGGATGATACCGGCCTGGCAGCAATTCGCGCCCGACATGGACGCTTGGACGGTGCTTTATCCGAACCTTGTCCGTTATGAAGCGCACCACCGCGACCGACCGTCGGTGCGCGATACCGCGCCGTTCATGTTCGAATTGTCCGAAAAGATCGTCTGAAATCAGTCCTCGAATATCGCGACCGCGCGAGTCCACCCTGCTGAAGCGCCCCGAATTTTCATCGGGAAGCACGCGATCGTGAAACCCG
>JANODH010000364.1:0-3995 GCA_031412595.1 Sphingomonas sp.
GGCTATTTCCGCAGCGGCGACATCGGCTATCTCGACGAGGACGGCTATCTGTTCATCGTCGACCGCAAGAAGGACATCATCATTCGCGGCGGCGAGAATATCAGCTGTCAGGAAGTCGAAGCCGCGATTTACGCGCACCCCGCTGTTGCCGAAGCCTGCGTTTTCGGTCTGCCCGATGAGCGGCTCGGCGAAATCGTCGGCGCAGTCGTCCATTATCATCCGGGCGAACATGTCAGCGACGAAGCGCTGTTGTTCTTCCTGTCGGAGCGTCTGGCCCCATTCAAAATGCCGGTGTGCGTCTGGACTGAGGCAGATCCGCTGCCGCGGTTGGGCACCGAAAAAATCGATAAAGTCGGACTGCGCAATCGCTTCCGCGCCGAACATATGGCGAGCGCGGCTTAAAAAATACGGGAGCACTTGAGCCCAAGTGCTCCCGAAATTCGTTACGCGGCTTTCGCAACCTCAAGCACTGGCGTCTGACCGCCGATAGCGATCTTGCGCGGACGCATCGCCTCGGGAACTTCACGAACGAGTTCGATCGTCAGCAGACCATTTTCGAGCTTCGCGCCCGAAACCTGAACATAATCAGCCAGCTCAAACTTGCGCTCGAAGCCACGTGCCGCGATCCCGCGGTGAACGAAATTGCGGTTGTCATCGGTTTCGGCCTTTTTGCCGGTCACGACGAGCAAGTTCTGCTGCGCGGTCATGTCGATTTCGTCAGGCGTAAACCCGGCAACTGCCAGCGTGATGCGGTAGGCATCGTCGCCCTGCCGCTCGATATCGAACGGCGGATAATTGTCGACAGCCGGCGTGCGTGCTGCCGTTTCGAGAACGTCGAACAGCCGGTCAAAACCGATCGCCGAACGCCGATAAGGTGTGAAATCAAATCCGTTACGCATGTTTCAGTCCTTTCAAAGCAACTGTGATTGACCGGACCCATCTGGCCTCCGGTATCGCTGAAATTGGAAAGGCCGACAGCATTTTCAAGTCATGTTATGTAAAATTATCAACTGGCAAACCTACGGCCAAAAGGGAAGTTATGCGCTTTCCACTTGAACTTACGCCCAAGCGTTGCAAATGGGTCTCGAGCTCTACAGGACAACCACGGAATGGCCGAACTAACCCTGCCCGCGAACAGCAAGATCAAGGCCAAGGGCCGCGTCAACAAGGCAGCGCCGGGCGCGAACCGAATCAAGAATTTCAAAATTTATCGCTACGATCCCGATAGCGGCGAAAATCCGCGCTACGACACATTTGAAGTCGATCTCGACAAGTGCGGCCCGATGGTGCTCGATGCGCTGATCAAGATGAAAGGCGAGCAGGATTCCTCGCTCACCTTCCGCCGGTCCTGCCGCGAAGGGATTTGCGGATCGTGCTCGATGAATATCGACGGCAAGAACGGTTTGGCCTGCACCACCGCGATCGAGGATATCAAAGGCGACGTGCGGATCACGCCGCTGCCGCATATGGACGTGATCAAGGATCTGGTCCCCGATTTCACGCATTTCTATGCGCAATATGCCAGCATTCAGCCATGGCTGAAAACCGTGACGCCCACGCCGTCGGGGACCGAACGGCTGCAATCGCCCGAAGATCGCGCCAAGCTCGACGGGCTTTACGAATGCATCCTTTGTGCCTGTTGTTCGACAAGCTGCCCGAGCTACTGGTGGAACAGCGACAAGTTTCTGGGCCCCGCGATCCTGTTGCAGGCCTATCGCTGGCTCGCCGACAGCCGCGACGAAATGACCGGCGAGCGGCTGGACGAACTCGAAGACCCGTTCCGGCTTTATCGCTGCCACACGATCATGAATTGCGCCAATGCCTGCCCCAAAGGACTGAACCCCGCACGGGCAATTGCCGAAGTGAAGAAGCTGGTTGTCGAACGGGCCATATAGCCTGGCGTGAGTGACGACGCGGCCTTCATTTTCGGGGACGATCCCGATCATCCGGGATGGCAGACGTGGCAGCTAAGCGACGAGACACGGTATAACGCCTTCCTCGGGCCGTTGCTCGTGCGGCGCGAAGCCAACGTGGCGCGCGTGCGGATGATGCCCGAACGCAAGCACAGCAATCTGGCGAACGCAGTGCATGGCGGGACGACGCTGGGCTTTATCGATGTGGCGCTCTTCGGCGCATCGCGGGCATTCGGCCTGATCGAAGCGGGCACGGCTGTCACGCTCGATTTGTCGGTGCAGTTCATCGGGGCGGGTGCGACTGGTATCGCGCTCGAAGCCGAAGTCGAGCTGCTGCGCGAAACGCGGCGACTGCTTTTCCTGCGCGGGCTGGTTGTTCAGAGCGACGATAAGGTCGCCGCGTTTTCGGGAACGATCCGCAAATCAACGGCTCGATGACAGTCGTCGGCCGCTACCGATCGCTGGTTGCGGCCGGCGAGCTCCGCGCCGACGACGTGCAGGCGGCAACCGCCGCGCGCCTCGACCGGTTGCAAGCCGAACTCGAAGCGGTGCCGCCGCGTGGTTCGATCCTGTGGCGGATGTTCAAGGCAGCGCCCGAGCCGCCGCGCGGCATTTATCTGTGGGGCGGTGTCGGGCGCGGCAAATCGATGCTGATGGATTTGTTTTTCGACCAGTTGAAAATAACGCGCAAGCGCCGCGTCCATTTCCACGAATTCATGATCGAAATGCATGCGGCCATGCGCACCTGGCGAGCCGCAAAACCGGGCGATCCGATTCCCCATGACGCACTCGAATTCGCGCAGGACGCACGGTGCCTGTGTTTCGACGAAATGGTGGTGAACAACAGTGCCGATGCCATGATTCTGTCGCGGTTGTTCACCGGGCTGCTCGATCATGGGGTGACTGTCGTTGCCACGTCGAACCGGCCACCGGCGGACCTTTACAAGGACGGACTGAACCGTGAGCATTTCCTGCCGTTTATCGCAACTGTCGAAGCGCGGCTCGACGTTATCGCGCTCAATGGCCTGACTGATTATCGGATGGAACGGCTGGCGGGCGTGACGACCTGGCATGTGCCGAACGGGCCACAAAGCACAGCGGCGGTGCGCGAAGCGTTTTTCAAACTGACCGATTATCCGCCCGAGGACGCCAAGAACGTGCCGACAGCGGAGATCGATCTGGGCGGTGGGCGGATGCTCCACGTGCCCAAAAGCCTGAAAGGTGTCGCGGTCTTCAGCTTCAAGCGGCTGTGTGCGGAGGCTCGGGGGGCATCGGACTATCTCGCCATCGCGCGGCGCTATCACAGCGTTTTCGTCGTCGGCATCCCGATACTCGGCCCCGAAAACCGCAACGAAGCCGCACGCTTCGTGACCCTGATCGATGCGCTATACGAATATAAAGTCAAACTGATCGCGACAGCCGACGCCGCGCCTGCCGACCTGTATCAGGAGGGAGACGGCCAGTTCGAATTCGAACGCACTGTCAGCCGCCTGATCGAGATGCAATCGATGTCATACCTTGCAGAAGGCCACGGATAGGTTAGCGTCAAGCGCATAAAGGGGATAATTTATGCGCACTGCTTTTCTTCTCGCGGCCACCGCTTTCATCGCTACGCCTGCCGCTGCTGCGCCCGACACGACGCGATGGCATGCACAGGGCCGGACTATTTTCGAAGATGCCGTTGCGATCCCGTCGGTCACTGATCGGCCGACCGAAGTGAAGCGGCTCGTCGCCTATCTGAAAGCCGTGTTCGAAAAAGGCGGCATCCCCGATGTCATCGTCAAGGATCATGACGGAACGCAATCGATGATCGTCCGCTGGAAAGCCGCTGGATCGCCGCGCGCCAAGCCGATCCTGCTACTCGGGCATCTCGACGTGGTCGAAGCACTACCGACCGACTGGAGCGTCGACCCGTTCAAAGTCGTCGAAGCCGATGGCTATCTTTACGGACGCGGCGCGACCGACATGAAAAACGGCATCGCCGCGATCACCAATGCGCTGATCTGGCTGAAAGCCGAAGGGTTCAAGCCGAAGCGCGACATCATCGTTCTGTTCACAGGGGACGAGGAAACCGGCGGCGCG
>JANODH010000365.1:0-8094 GCA_031412595.1 Sphingomonas sp.
GCTGATTTTTGCTGTTGCAGCGTCGGTTTTGTGGGTTCTGCTTTATCGGTTCATTCCACCGCCCCTGACATTAACGATGGCAGCAGACATGATGCGCGGCGAAAACATCTCGCGAGATTGGATGTCGTTGTCGAAGATCGACCCCAAGATGGCTCGTGCGGTTATCGCGGCTGAGGATTCGAAATTCTGTTCGCACAATGGGTTCGACCGTGAAGCCATCGAGCAGGCAATAAAGCGCAATGCACGCGGGGGACGCATTCGCGGCGGTTCGACAATCAGCCAGCAAACGGCCAAAAATGCCTTCTTGTGGCAAGGCGGTGGCTATTTCCGCAAAGCGCTCGAAGCGTGGTTTACGCTGCTGATCGAGAATCTTTGGGGCAAGTCACGCATTATGGAAGTGTATTTGAATATCGCAGAAACCGGGATCGCGACATACGGCGTAAACGCCGGCGCCCAGCGCTACTTCAAGCACGACGCCAGCCGCATGACGACGACGGAGGTGGCGCGCATTGCCGCTGTCTTGCCGTTGCCCAAGAAGCGGGGCGCAGTCGTGCCTCAAGGCTACACTCGGCGATACGGCAATGCCATTGCCAAACGTACGGATATCGTAAGCAGGGAAAAGCTCGACAACTGCCTGCGTTAAAAGGGTAGCTTAAAGCCGGGAGGGAGTTGCAGGCCCGAAGTCATCTTGCCCATCTCCTGCCCGGAAACCGCATCGGCTTTGGTCCGTGCGTCGTTGAAAGCAGCCGTCACGAGATCTTCGAGCATGCCTTTTTCGCTGAGGCTCATCAAAGAGTCATCGATGCTCACGCCCAAGATTCGGCCCTTGGCAGTCGCTTTGACCTTGACCATGCCGCCGCCCGAAACCCCTTCAACTTCGATGGTGTCAAGGCTGGCCTGAGCCTTTGTCAGCTCTTCCTGCACGTTGGCAGCCATCTTCAGGATGTCATCGATCGAATTCATTTCAGTTGCTCCGTTCATTGGTCCAGCCGATCAACTCGGCGCCAGGAAAATATTCCATCGTTGCTTGCACGATGGGTTCGGAAAGGATTGCGTCGCGGGCTGCGGCCTCGCTCGCAATTTCTTGATCGCGCAGTGTCGGTTTTGCGATACTGTCTTCGCTTGTGACGGTCCAGACGGTCCCGGTTGCCTCTTTCAAAACTTGCGCCAGCTCACGCGTGTCAAACGGTCGAGACAGGCGAATGACGAGATTGGGCGGAGCAAAGCTGATCTCGCCGACTTCGTCGCGCAGTTGCTGCGCGAGGCGATGCTTGCCATGTTTTTCGACGAGTCCAATCATATCAGCAAAACTAGCGGGCGCGTCGGGCAAGCGAGGCGGTGGCGCAATCGGTGCTGAGGGTACACCTCCTGCAATCATCCGCGCGATGTCAGACGGATCAGGCATGGTACTCGCGTGGATAACGCGCAAAATAGCCATGTCTGCGGCTTCGCTGGGATCGAACGCCTGCGCGACTTCGTTATGACCCTTGAGCAGAAGCTGCCAGAGGCGATGCAGTGTCGCGAACGACATCACGGACGCCCATTCGCCGAGATGCGCCTTTTCTTCATTGGAATGTGCAGCGTCGAGGGCAGCGCCGACTTTTGTCCGGCTGGTCGCGTGAACGATTTCCAGCAATCCCCGCAAAACCATCTTCGGATCGACACCGAGATCACGCTGTTCAGCGAGCATTGCCAGCGCGGAAACGCTTTCGCCGTTCAGGATCATGCCGAACAAACGCCGCACGGTGCTCCGATCCGACAGACCTAGCATTTGCCGGACCTGCTCGGCACTGACATTGCCCGAACCTTCAAGATCGGCGTATGCAATTGCCTGGTCGAGGATCGATAGCCCATCGCGAACGGAGCCCTCGGCCGCGCGAGCTATTAGGGCTAGCGCCTCCGGATCGGCAGCGATCGATTCGACTTCCAAAATCATTCCGAAATGCGCAGCAAGTTTTTCGACAGGAATGCGACGCAGATCAAACCGCTGGCATCGCGACAAAACCGTTACCGGAACTTTGTCGATTTCGGTTGTTGCCAGCAGAAATTTTACATGTGCTGGTGGCTCTTCGAGCGTTTTCAACAGCGCATTGAACGCGGGCTTCGAAAGCATGTGAACTTCGTCGATAATGTAGATTTTGTAACGGCCCGACACAGCGGCATAGCGGACTGCATCCGTCATTTCACGGACACTGTCGACGCCGTTGTTCGAAGCGGCATCGATTTCGATCACGTCGATGAAACGACCTTCGGTGATTGCTGTGCAGGGTTCACAAGCGCCGCAAGGTTCAATCGTTGGCCCACCTTGCCCATCCACACCAATGCAATTCAGTGCTTTGGCAATGAGGCGTGCGGTCGACGTCTTGCCCACGCCACGAACGCCGGTAAGCAGGAATGCGTGTGCAAGCCGATTGCGCTTGATTGCGTTGCCAAGCGTTTGCACCATTGCGTCCTGCCCAATGAGTTCGGCAAAAGTCTGCGGACGATATTTTCGCGCAAGGACGCGATAGGGCTGCGAGTTGGTCATTTCGACGAACGTAGCGCGTTCGCCCGCCCCGGCAAAGCGGCGACACAAGCGGTTTGCAAATATAATGCGACACGAGCGTCGGGTTTGGCAGGTGGAAGCCGGAACGACCCGGTGCAAATTCGTTGTGGCTGCTTCCTTCCGGATCTGACCAGGTTGGCGAGAGCCCCGTCCGCCCGACTTCCGCCGTGCCACATGGTGCAAACGGCGAACTAAATCAACGCCCCTGCATGTTGCGCGCTTCAGGCGGTATGCGCACCGTCAGGCCGTCCATTGCTTCGGTAAGAATGATTTGGCAGGCTAAACGACTGGTTCGGGTCGCACCGCTGGCCAGATCAAGCATGTCTTCCTCTTCCTCGCGGGCAGCGGGTAAACGACCGAAGTCATCTGCTGAAACGATGACATGGCAGGTCGAACAGGCCATCTGACCCTCGCAGGTCCCTTCCAACGGCTGATCGCAATTTTGCGCCACTGTGAGTAAGCTTTCGCCAAGCGCAGCTTCGGCCGTTCGGGTGCCGCTACCGTCGACGTTGATGAAATTGACGCGGATCATGCTGCAATCGCCTGCTGGCGGTTGGCCGCATCGTTGATTTGGTCGAGTGCTTCGCTTAACGCATCCGCGGTGGTGTAGCGACCAAAGCCAATCCGGATCGAAGATCGTGCTTCGGCATCGGATAGGCCGATTGCTTTCAGAACATGGCTTAGACGTCCTGAGCCACTGGCACAGGCCGAGCCCGCCGAGATTGCGATGCTTCGGAGCTCAGAAATCAGCTGTGCAGCATCGAGCCCGTCTCGTCTGATGTTCAGATTACCCAAGTAACGTTCTGTCTGCGACCCATTGATCTGCCAGCCTGCGAGTTTTGCAGATGCCATTGTCCACAATTTTTCCACATGAGCCCGGTCGTGCTCGAAATGCTGTTGTGCAAGCGATGCTGCAGCACCGAATCCGACGCAAAGCGCGGGCGACAGTGTTCCGGATCGCAGCCCCCCTTCCTGCCCCCCGCCGTGCAGCAGCGGTTCGATCGATAGACCGTGGCGGACCCATAACGCGCCGATCCCCTTTGGTCCGTGTATTTTATGCGCGCTTATTGCAATCAAATCACAATCGGTCGGAATGGGTACCCTGCCAAAGCCTTGCACGGCGTCGCAAAGCAAAATTGCGCCTCGGGCATGGGCTGCCTTGGCAGAGTTACTGATATCGTTAATCGTGCCGATCTCGTTGTTAACGAGCATGATCGCCACGACATCGGCATTCGCTACGGTCGTCGATTCGACAAGCCCTTCACTGTCGACAGGGATAACAGTCACGTATCGGCTATTGGCTTGTAGCCACTTGCATGTGTCGATTACCGCGGCGTGCTCAGTGGCGGCGAAGGCAAATCGGTTGGCAGAAACGCCTTTGAGTGCCATGTTAAGCGCTTCGGTCGCACCGCTGGTGAAATAGAGCTTTCCGCCTTCGGGCAGCAGGCCACAAATCTGCTCGCGCGCCAGATCGACGGCCGCTTTTGCTGCTCTCCCTGAGACATGGACAGCATGTGGATTTGCTGACCCCTCGGCCGTCATCCACGGCAGCATTGCATCGCGCACTTCGGGCGCAAGCGGAGTCGTAGACTGGTAATCGAGGTAAATCATCGGGTCTGTCCGGCGATCCGCTTCCAGGTTTCGATGAAGCGATAAATGTCCGCACGGTTGGTTTCAGGACCGAACGACACGCGGATCACTTCGTTGGCCTCCGTTTCCTGCCATCCCATCGCCGCCAGGACGTGACTTGCTTTCAAACTACCGGAAGAACACGCACTCCCGGCAGATACAGAAATCCCGGCAAGGTCGAATTGGATCAACTGCGCAGAGGCCGCGACGCCGGGCATGTGGTAACTTGAAACGGTTGCGAGCTTTGGTGCGTTTTTCGCGACGATCTGTCCGCCGCTGCCTTCGATCGCTGCATCCAAGTGCGCACGAAGTTCACCGGCCCGATCGATCCAGCCGCGAGTATATTCAAGAGCGGCTGCCATGCCGAGCACACCGGGCAGATTTTCCGTTCCGGGCCGATAGCCGCGCTCCTGCCCACCGCTGGGTGCGATCGATGCAAGGTCGCGAACGAGAAGCGCGCCCATTCCCGGCGGGCCACCGAATTTGTGCCCCGAAATTGCGATGAGATCCGCCTTCGGCAGCGGCAGTTTGCCGGCTGATTGTGAAGCATCGACAAACAGGTGGCCGTTTGCGGCCCGGACAACGCCCGCAAGCACAGCGAGCGATTGCTGGACCCCTGTTTCGTTATTTACGGATTGGATTGCGACGAGCGGGCGTCGTGCGCCGAGTGCGCCGAGGCGTCCGACAAGTGTGTCATGCGCCACGAGGCCATCGTTTCCGACTGGAATAATATAGGCTTTTGGTGCGACGCGATGAACGGCTTCGTGTTCGACTGAACTTACGAGGACCGCATCGAAACTCGCTCGCTGCAGCGCGATTGCGATTGCTTCCGTCGCGCCGCCGGTAAATAAGACTTCGCCATCCCAGTCGAGCGCCGATCGAATTCGGTTGCGTGCACTTTCAAGAGTTGCCCGCGCGGCTCGTCCGTCAGCGTGCGGCGACGACGCGTTCGCCCATTGCTCCATTCCATCTGATATTGCCGTCTTGGCAACAGCCAAGACGGGTGTTGTTGCCGCGTGATCGAGGTAAAGCCGGTCGGCCAACTGCATGATATCCGTAATCGTTGCTCTTATGCCCTCCTTGCTTATATAGGCCGCGACCGCAACGCGCGACTTTCCTGACGCGTGCACCGAATTAGCAGAAAGTGCCCATGCCCGAAGTTATTTTTCCGGGGCCGGAAGGTCGCCTTGAAGGTCGTTTCAATCCCGGGCCGCGTCCGCGTGCGCCGGTCGCTATGATTTTGCATCCGCACCCTCAAGGCGGCGGCACGATGAACAATCGCATCGTCCAGTCGCTCTATCAGACATTCGTGCGACGCGGTTTTGCCACGTTGCGGTTCAACTTTCGTGGCGTCGGCAAGTCGCAAGGTGTGTTCGATAACGGTGTTGGCGAATTGTCCGATGCAGCGTCGGCGCTCGACTGGGTGCAATCCATTCATCCCGAAGCCCAGACGACATGGATAGCGGGCTTCAGTTTCGGGGCCTGGATCGGCATGCAACTGCTAATGCGTCGACCCGAGATAAAGGGGTTCATTTCGATTGCGCCGCCCGCGAACATGTATGACTTCACTTTCCTCGCGCCCTGCCCGTCGTCAGGCATCATCATTCAGGGAACTGGGGATGAAGTCGTTACGGCAAACGCGGTGCAAAAGCTTGTCGACAAATTGCGGACGCAGCGGCACATCACGATCCACCATGATGAGATCCGTGGCGCAAACCACTTTTTTGAGCATGAACAAGTCGACCTGATGAAATCCGTGGACCGCTACCTCGACATGCGGCTCGCGCCGGACTCGCCGATCCGGTAGGCCCATGACAGACGAGTCGGGCGAATATGATGCAACACTGAAGCCTGTGCTTCTCGATCTGTTCACCGAAATTGCAATCATCGAGCATCTGGTGCGGTCACGTTTCGAACCTCGTGACGATTATGATTTGTCAGCACCGCAATTCGGCGTACTCAATTTCTTCTGTCGGCTGAACAAGGCGGACGAGCGGCTTTCAGGGCTTGCATGGTGCTTTCAAGTCGACGTCGAACCAATGCGCGAGACTGTTGAAACGATGGTTCGGCTGGGCTTCCTTGAAACCGACCAAGCGCCCGACCCCTGCGTGCGTGTGACGGAAGCGGGACGGCATGAGCATGCCTCGCGGGTAGAAACTATGGCACCTGACATTGCGCCAGTCGTCGCGGAAATCGATGAGAAAGACCTGAGGATTACCGCGCGAACTCTGATGGAAATTCGCCGGACGCTCGATAATCTTCCCGACCGCTAAATCGTCGCGAGCAAGATATTGCCGATCACGACCACTGCGGCGATGATCATCAACCAACCCCGTTTCCTGTCGGTCCCGTCGCGAAGCAACACATAGCCCCCGAACGACAGCGCCGTGGCTCCTAGCATCGCCACTGCCAACAGGATCGTGTCAAAGGTCATCTCGACAGGATAGCGGCAAATTGCGCGGCGTCGATGTTGCCGCCCGATAATGTTACCAACGTCTGCGCTGTCGGCGTTATTTTGCCAGAGAGGAGAGCCGCTAAGGCGACGGCTCCGCCTGGCTCTAATACGAGGCGCAGTTTCGAAAATGCAAAGCGGATGGCATCTTCGGTTTCTTTTTCTGTCACCGCAATGCCGGTTGCGCCGTGCGCCTTCAGGATTCCGAATGTAAGCGCTGACACGCGCAATGTTTGCAGGGCATCGCATTGGGTCGGCGGTGGATTGTCGATAACGGGTAAAATATGTCCCGCCGCAAGCGAGCGTGTCATGTCATCCCACCCCGCGGGCTCGACAACGATCATACGCGCTGAGGGGCAGGCGAGCGCGAGGCCTGCGGCCAGCCCTCCACCTCCACAACATGCGACCACGAGACTGGGAGCGGGTAAACCGCGGTTGGCCAATTGCTCGATCGCTTCGACACCTGCGCTGCCCTGCCCTTCGACAATCCATGGATCATCGAAGCTTGGCACGAGCGTTGCGCCCCGACGCTTAGAGAGATCAGCTGCGATCGTCTCCCGGCTTTCAGTTCGCCGATCACACAAGACAACTTCGGCGCCTAACTGCTCGGTGCCTTTTATTTTAGCACTAGGTGCATCGCTCGGCATCACGATTGAGGCTTTAATACCAAGCCGTTTCGCTGCCCAGGCGATGCCTTGGGCATGATTACCCGAGGAAAAAGCAACGACACCTTTGCTCTTCTCAGCGTTCGTCAGCGAAGACAGTCGATGCCATGCGCCGCGGATTTTGAACGCGCCAACTGGCTGCAACGATTCTGCTTTTGCAAACACTGTGACGCCATCGATTTCAATTTCGAAGAGCGGGGTGGGCGGCAGGATTTCTGCTACTGCTCTTGCTGCTTTAGCCACACCGTTTGCCGTTGGTTCTCGCATGCCTTCAACCCTTTGATGCCGCTATCGTGACGAACGCGATATATTACACTTTACATTAAGTGGAGCGCCACATAATGGCCCCATTCCCGCTGCCCCATGGGACTTCCAACCGCAAGGCAGCTCAACGACCGGCGAAAGCCATCTGGAGGTCCCTTGAATTGCACAGTTTTCATAGCGCGCTGGGGCTAGCGACTGCCCTTAAGCCGGTTCAGCCGGTAACGCTCACTCGTCCGCACGCCGCATCGCGTGCTGCCCGCTTCTTCGTCGAGAAGTTTCCGGGACGTTCCATATATGCTGTCAAAGCCAATCCCTCGCCGGATTTGCTTACGGTCCTTTGGCAGAGCGGGATCACACATTACGACGTCGCGTCGATCGCTGAAGTACGTCTTGTAGCGCGAACAGTGCCACAAGCGACATTGTGCTTCATGCACCCGGTCAAGGCTGAGGAAGCAATTGCCGAGGCTTATTTCGAGCACGGTGTCCGCACTTTTTCGCTCGACACAATGGACGAGCTCGAAAAAATCGAGCGCGCCACG
>JANODH010000366.1:0-5340 GCA_031412595.1 Sphingomonas sp.
GGCTTTGTCGACGTGCGCGGTATGGCCTTCCTGCCACAGGAACTCCGACGTGCGCAAAAACATCCGCGTCCGCATTTCCCAGCGCACGACGTTTGCCCACTGATTGACTTTCATCGGTAGATCGCGCCACGATTGCACCCAGCGGGCCATCGCGGCCCCGATAACGGTTTCGGATGTCGGGCGAACGACCAGCGGTTCTTCGAGTTTTGCGCTCGGGTCCGGCATAAGCCCGCCCTCCCCATCCGCAATCAGGCGGTGATGCGTGACGACGGCCATTTCCTTGGCAAAACCATCAACGTGAGCGGCTTCCTTTTCAAAAAACGACAGCGGGATAAACAGCGGGAAATAGCAATTGTCGATGCCTGCCAGCTTGATTTGCCGGTCCATCAGGGTCTGGATGCGTTCCCACATCCCGTAGCCCCACGGCCGAATGACCATGCAGCCGCGTACGCCCGATTCCTCGGCCAGATCGGCTTCCTTGATCACGTCCTGATACCAGGCAGCGAAGTTCTGGGCGCGGGTCACGGACAAGGCATGTTTCATGGCCTGAGCCTTTGACGCACGGCTGCGCAGTCGGCAAGAGCATGGCGTGCACCCGCAAGACCGCCCGCTCGCCGCCATCGGTATCCGCGTTGTTGCGACTGTGCTGCTGACAGCCATGTTCGCGCTCGCCAAACTTATTCAGAGTTATGGCGTAAACCTGATGGAAATTGTGTTTTATCGGCAGGCGATCGCCATTCTGCCGGTCTTGGCGCTCGTTATCCCCACTGCAGGCCTCGCATCGTTGAAAACGGGGCGGCCTTGGCTTCATGCCTCGCGCACGGCTGTCGGCACGACAGGCATGATCCTTAATTTTCTGACGATCAGTCTGCTTCCGCTCGCCGAGACACAAGCGCTGTGGTTCGCCACGCCGCTGTTTGCGACCATCTTGTCCGCGCTTATCCTGCGTGAAACGGTAGGCGTTCATCGCTGGAGCGCCGTTGCGATCGGGTTCGTCGGCGTGATGATCGTCATTCAGCCGCAATCGGGGCATTTGCCGATCTTGGGGGCGACCACCGGACTGACGGCCGCGCTACTGACGGCTTTTGTCACTATATTGCTGCGTCAACTCGGCCGGACTGAGCCCGCGCTCACGACCGTTTTCTGGTTCTTCACCATGTCGACCATTCCGCTCGCGCTCTTCATGCCGTGGTTCGCACAAAGCCACCCTCCCTTTGTTTGGCTTTTGTTGATCGGGATGGGCATCGTCGGCGGTCTGGGTCAGGTCGCGCTGACGATGTCGCTGCAATTCGCGCCGGTATCGACTGTCGCCCCGGTCGATTACGCCAGCCTCATCTGGTCGACGCTGTTCGGCTTTTGGCTCTTCGCTGAAGTACCGACCACATGGACATGGCTCGGCGCGCCGCTAATTGTTGTTAGCGGGCTCTACATCGTCTGGCGTGAGCGCAAACGTATGCAGGCGACGACGCTGATCGCGACGGCAGACTGATTATTCAGCGGCTACCGAGAGGTCTGGTTCCTTCCAGACCAGCACAGGTTTGCGCGCTGCCTGCGTTTCGTCAAGCCGCCGGCGCGGCGCAAAATGCGGCGCTGATTTCAGACGGGGATCGCCTGCTTTCGCCCGTTCGGCAACCGATCGTAGCGCCACGATGAACTGATCGAGCGCCGCTTTCGATTCGGTTTCGGTTGGCTCAACAAGCATCGCGCCATGGACGACGAGCGGGAAATAAACCGTCATCGGGTGGAACCCCTCGTCGATCAGCCCCTTGGCGATATCGAGTGTCGTAAAGCCCTCGGCCATTCCATCGTCGGAAAACAGCGCTTCGTGCATGCAAGGCCCGACTCCGGCGAAGGGCGCGTCCAGCGTCGCTTCGAGGCTGCGCAAAACGTAATTCGCATTCAGGACAGCATCGCCAGAAACCTGCCGCAATCCATCGGCACCATGGCTCAGGATATAGCTGAGTGCCCGCGTGAACATGCCCATCTGCCCATGAAAAGCGACCATGCGACCGAACGACGACTCGTGGTTGTTGCGCGCTGATTCCTCCTCGACGAGCACGAAATGATCGCCGTCGCGGTCGACGAAAGGCAGCGGCGCAAATGGTGCCAGTGCTGCCGAAAACACGACCGGCCCCGATCCCGGCCCCCCGCCACCATGCGGCGTCGAGAACGTCTTGTGCAAATTGATGTGCATCGCATCGACACCAAGGTCGCCGGGACGTACGCGGCCGACGATGGCATTGAAATTCGCGCCATCGCAATAAACGAAGCCACCCGCTTCGTGCACCGCGTCCGAAATGTCCTTAAGATCACTTTCGAACAAACCGCACGTGTTCGGGTTCGTGATCATGACGCCGGCAACATCGGGCCCAAGCCGCGCTTTCAGCGCCGCCGTATCGATCCGCCCGCCGGGTGCCGGGATGTCCTCCACGCGATAGCCCGCGAACGCCGCCGTCGCTGGGTTGGTCCCGTGCGCGCTTTCCGGAACCAGAATGACCTCGCGTGCATCACCGCGCGCCTCAAGCGCAGCACGGATTGCAAGAACACCACATAGCTCGCCATGCGCACCCGCTTTGGGCGACATCGCGACAGCTGGCATACCCGTCAGCGTCTTCAGCCAATGCGCAAGCTGATCGATCAGTTCGAGCGCACCTTGAACGGTGTCGAGCGGCTGGAGCGGATGAATATCGGCAAAGCCCGGCAACCGCGCCATTTTCTCGTTCAGCCGGGGATTATGCTTCATCGTGCAACTGCCGAGCGGAAAGAAACCGAGATCGATCCCGTAATTCTGACGACTCAACCGCGTGTAATGACGCACTGTTTCGGGCTCGGACAATCCGGCAAGACCGATTGCCCGGTGCCGCGCCAACTTGCCAAGACGGGACGGGGCTACGACAGGATCGGCAAGATCGACACCGGTTGTCTCGGTATCACCAATCTCAAAGATCAAGGCTTCTTCGAGCATCAGCGCTCGGTTCCCCGTCGTCGTGACAGTGCTCACTGCTTCGCCATTGCCCATTTCAGGGCGCCATCCGCTTGCGTTCATGCTCATGCCAGCGCTCCTTCCAATGCCGTTGCCAGCGCTTCGATATCGTCGATTGTCGCCGTTTCGGTCACGGCGACGACAAGCCCGTTTTCCAGCGCGGAGGCGCCGGGAAACAACCGCCCGAGCGACACGCCGCCAAGCACGCCCTGTTCGGCAAGTCTGCGCACGACCGGCCGAGCCGGTTTCGAAAGCTTCAGCGTGAATTCGTTGAAAAAGCTGCTGTTGATCACGTCGACGCCCTGCACTTTGGCCAGCCTGTCCGCCGCGTGGCTCGCAAGACTATGATTGAGCATCGCCAGATCACGCAAACCCCGTTCACCGAGGAGAGTGAGATGAACACTGAAGGCCAGCGCACAAAGCCCTGAATTGGTGCAGATATTCGATGTCGCTTTCTCGCGGCGGATGTGCTGTTCGCGTGTCGACAGCGTCAGCACGAATCCGCGTTTGCCTTCGGCGTCCACGGTTTCGCCGCAAAGTCGACCCGGCATCTGCCGAACATATTTTTCCTTGCAGGCAAACAACCCGACATAAGGCCCGCCGAATTGCAGACCGACGCCAAGCGACTGCCCCTCACCAACGACAATATCGGCACCCATTTCGCCCGGTGATTTAATCGCCCCGAGCGCAACCGGCTCAGTCACGACTGCGATCAGCAGCGCGCCATGTTCATGCGCTTTGCTGGCCAGCGCGGACAGATCATCGATCCGGCCCAGAATATCGGGATACTGCACGACCACACACGACGTCTCACCGTCAATCGCGCCGAGAAGATCAGCAACGTCTGTCGCCGCATCCAGCGTCGGTATTTCATAAGAAAGTGAGTCGCCGGTGAAGCGAGCCATTGTCTTTGCCACACTGACATAATGCGGGTGCAGCCCTGACGAAATGACCGCTTTCTTGCGCTTCGTAATCCGGCCCGCCATCGTGACCGCTTCCCAGCACGCCGTCGATCCGTCGTACATGCTGGCATTGGCAACATCGCAGCCGAACAGTCGCGCGACCTGCGTTTGGAATTCGAACAAGACCTGCAGCGTCCCTTGCGCAATTTCAGGCTGATAGGGCGTATAAGCCGTGAGGAACTCGCCGCGCTGAATGATGTGATCGACGCTGGCTGGCACATGATGCTTGTAGGCGCCGCAGCCGAGGAAAAACGGTCCGTCGCCAGCGACCCGGTTCTTGCGCGCCAAAGCCGACAGATGCCGCTCGACCGACAATTCGGTCGCATGATGCGGCAGCCCGCGGATCGGGCCATCGAGCCGCGCGCTTGTCGGCACGTCAATGAAAAGCGAATCGATATCGGCAGCGCCGATGACGTTCAACATGGCCGAGCGGTCATGATCAGTAAGCGGGAGATAACGCATCACAGACCCCCCACGAACGCGTCATATGCCGCACGATCCATCAGCCCATCGAGTTCGCTTTCGTCATCGAGCGTCAGTTTGAAAAACCAGCCCTCACTTTCCGGAGCCGTATTCACCAAAGCCGGTTCGTCGGCCAGCGCCGCATTCCCTTGCGAAACAGTGCCGGAAACCGGGGCATAAACGTCGGAGGCGGCTTTAACCGATTCCACAACGGCAGCATCGCTGCCTTTGGTCACGACGGTTCCGGCTTCAGGGACTTCGACGAATACGATGTCGCCGAGCTGTTCCTGCGCATAGCTGGTGATGCCAACAGTAGCAGTGGCGCCATCGACGTCGATCCATTCATGATCTTTGGTAAAGTAGCGCATCGTCAGGCTCCCTTGCGGTGATAGCGGTGTGGGACAAAAGGCATCGGCGTTACCGTTGCAGTCAGCCGTTTGCCGCGGACATCGATTTCCAGCGTTGTGCCGGTCGCTGCATGCGCAGCGCTCACATAACCCATCGCAATCGGCACTTGCAGGCTGGGCGAAAACCCGCCCGACGTCACGTCGCCGACAGTCACGTCGCCTGCAAAAATCTTTGCCCCTTCGCGTGCAGGTTGCCGCCCTTCGACGACCAGACCGACCATCCGCCGTGCCGACCCGTCGGCAATCTCGCGTAAAATTCGGTCGGCGCCCAGAAATCCACCCTCTGCGCGGCGACGTTTGTTGATGCCGAACAAGAGCCCCGCTTCCACCGGACTCGTGGTCTCGTCGATATCGTGGCCATAGAGGCAAAGCCCCGCTTCCAGCCGCAATGAATCGCGGGCACCCAGCCCCACGGGTTTCACCGCCGCGTCGGTCAGCAGCAATTGCCAAAGCCGTTCGGCATCCGTGTTGGCAATGGCGTTCCCTCCGCCGCAACACGGCGCGGCGCTGCCGCACCCGCTCGCGG
>JANODH010000367.1:0-1942 GCA_031412595.1 Sphingomonas sp.
GACCAATTTTATGTGGCCAGAAACTTGACGTGGAACGAATGCGAACAACTGATGGGCTTCCCAGAGGGATGGACGGTCGCAGAGGGCGATTCATTGGCAACGCAGTAGCTCCGCCCATTGCTAAGTTCATCGGACAGCGCATCTTAGAAATTGAAGCACAGTCAAATCCGGTTCCTGAGCTAGAATCCGCTCAAGCCGCCTAGTAAGCGAAGCCGGTTTAATTAACCAACCGCCCCAACGCCCGCTCCCGCCCGATGAGCGGCAACAGTGCCGCCATGTCCGGCCCGTGATCGCGGCCGGTCAGGGCGCGGCGCAGGGGCATGAAGAGGGCTTTGCCGGTGCGGCCGGTTGACGTCTTGAGGGCATTGGTCAGCTGGTGCCAGGGGTCGGTGGACCAATCCAGTTTTGCCGCCAGCCGCGCGGCTTCGACGAGGAAGTCGGCGTCTTCGGGGGCGTTTGCTGCCTCGACCGGCCCTTCGATGACTTGCCACCAGTCGGCCGCATCGGCGATGGTCTTGAGATTGGGGCGCACGGCTTCCCACGCGGCGGCGTCCATGCCGGGGGGCAGGCGATCCGCGACCGCATCATAAGGCAAATGGTGGATGATCTTGGCATTCAGCCCTTCGAGTTCGGCCATGTCGAAGCGTGCGGGGGCGCGGCCGAAGCGGTGGAAGTCGATGGTGTCGATCAGCGGGCCAATGTCGGCGACCGGCTCAACCGGATCGCTGGTGCCGAGCCGAGCCAGCAACGCCAGCAGCGCGATGGGCTCGATCCCGGCTTCGCGCAGCTCATCGCAGCCGAGCGCACCGAGGCGTTTCGAGAGCTTGCCTTCGCTGCCTGTGAGCAACGCTTCATGCGCGAAACGCGGCGGCGCTGCGCCGAGCGCGACAAACATCTGAAGCTGCGTTGCGGTGTTCGACACATGATCTTCGCCACGCACGACATGAGTGATCCCCATGTCGATGTCGTCGATCACGCTGGGCAGGAGATAGAGCCAGGAGCCATCGGCGCGGCGGACGATTGGGTCGGACATGGTCTTGGGGTCGAACTTCTGGACCCCGCGCACCAGATCGTCCCATGTGATCATGACGTCGGAATCGAGCTTGAAGCGCCAATGCGGGGCAACGCCTTCGGGCGCCGGATCGCGCAGCGCAGCGCGGTCATAAACCGGGGGCAGGCCGCGCCCGAGCTGGATTTTGCGTTTCAGGTCGAGTTCCTGCGGCGTTTCATAAGCGGGATAAACGCGCCCCGCCGCCTTGAGCCGTTCAAACTGCGTTTCATACACAGCGAACCGCGCGGATTGCCGTTCCTCCCCATCGCGCGTCAGGCCAAGCCAGTCGAGATCGGCGCGGATCGCGTCGACAAAGGCCTCGGTCGAGCGTTCGGCATCGGTGTCGTCGATGCGCAGCAGGAAACGCCCGCCATGTTTTTTCGCCCACAGCCAGCAATGCAGCGCGGTGCGGATATTGCCGACATGGAGGCGACCCGTGGGCGACGGGGCAAAGCGCGTCGTGACAGTCATGCGGTGCGAAACGCGTTGGTGATCGGATAGCGACGGTCGCGGCCGAAATTCTTCTTGCCGAGCTTGACGCCGGGAGGAGCCTGACGGCGCTTATACTCCGCCGTGTAAAGCAGACGTTCGATCCGCGCGACCACGTCACGGTCGAACCCGCGCGCGGCGACATCATCAACCGACAGTTCCTCTTCGACAAGGCCCAGCAGGATGGGATCGAGGATATGGTAATCGGGCAAGCTGTCCGAATCCTTCTGATCGGGCCGCAGTTCGGCGCTCGGTGGCTTGGTGATAATGCTCTCGGGCATGACGGGGCCATCGGGGCCGAGGCCAAGGCGCGGCTTGTTGGCATTGCGCCATTTCGCGAGCGCGAACACGGTCAGCTTGTACGCATCCTTGATCGGGTTGTATCCGCCCGCCATGTCGCCA
>JANODH010000368.1:0-4057 GCA_031412595.1 Sphingomonas sp.
CGCCCGCAGACGGATCGATCGTCGGCTGCCCCATCGTCACGATTTCGCGCTTCAGGCGAACGCTCATCCGGTGGAACGGCATTCTGTCTGCCCCCGAATATTTGACATCAAGTGCGGCGCATCCCGGCAGCGTCTGTATGAACGCAATGACCGAGTTTAAGGCAGGATCGGAGCCCGCAATCGTCCCGTTAATACCTTCAGGCGCGACCAGCAGCACGCCTTTCACACCTGCAGATGCGCAAACGCCGCCCAGATCAAGCCTGACCTGCGCGGCGTTTTCGAAACGCGTAAACTGATAAAGCGCAGCAACGCGCACAGGATAAGAACCGGGCATCGTGCTGCGATGGCAGACTTACGACGCCCGGCGCAACATCCTTAGCGGCAGCGACGCTTGGAAATGCCACGATCGACTTCGCGCCCGAGAAGCGCACCCGCAGCGGCGCCACCGATTGTGCCCAGCGCGCGATCGCCGCGCGTATCGATTGCACGACCGACCAGCGCACCGCCAGCGGCACCGACAATCAGGCCCGTCGTCCCGTTCGAACGGCGGCAATATAATCGACCATCCTTGCCGCGCCATTCCTTATAGGCACGCTTGGCCTCGGCTGGCGGCGCATAAGAAATCGCGGGCGCAACAAGTGCAACGGCCGCAAGGCTCAAGATCAAATTACGCATAATAAACTCCCTATTCGAATTGCGACTCTATAACGCATCACGCTTGCGCCTTGTTGCATGAACCAAAAACAACGTGCCGTTCATCAAATAGCAGCCAGGGCCTGCGCGAAATCGGCAATCAGATCGTCGGCATTTTCGACGCCGACCGAAATGCGCACCAGATTGTCGCTGATCCCAAGCGCATCCTTGCGGTCCTGCGGCACTGACAAATGCGTCATTGCAGCAGGCGCGCTCGCCAGCGTTTCGGTGCCCCCTAGGCTGACGGCGAGTTTGGCGATCTTGAGCGCATCGAGAAACGCGAAACTCTCCCGCTCGCCTCCTTTCAGATAAAGCGAAAAGGTCGATCCCGCGCCAATGCAGTGACGATCGTAAATATCGCGCTGGCGTGTGCCGGGTTCGAGGAAGCCGAGATAGCCAACGGATTCGACCTGAGGTTGTTCGCGCAGGAACGCACAGACTTTTGCGGCGTTTTCACCGGCACGGCTCATCCGAAGTTCGAGCGTTTCCAGGGATCGCAACAGCATCCATGCCGAATGCGGATCGGTGATCGTGCCGATCGTGTTGCGCATCATCCGGATCGGGTTAATCATGGCTTTCGAGCCCACCACGCCGCCTGCGACCAGATCGCTGTGCCCGCCGGCATATTTGGTCAGCGAATAGAGCACGAGGTCGGCCCCCTGCTTCAGTGGCTTGGCCCAAAGCGGCCCCAGAAACGTATTGTCGATCACGATCGGCGGCAGGGCGTCGCTGGCAAAGGCCGCATTGCGCGCCGCCGAGACGGCTTCGACGTCGACAAGCGCATTGGTCGGGTTCGCGGGGCTTTCGAGGTAGACGAGCGCAACATGGCCCATGGTTTTGGCCGTCGCCATCGCTGCATCGATCTCGTCACGCGTCGCGCCTGCCGGAAAATCGATCCAGTGCACCCCGAAGCGCCCGAGGATCCGCCCGATCAGTGTTTCCGTGGCAGCATAAAGCGGCGCCGAATGCACAATCACATCGCCCGGCTTCACGAGCGCCAGCATCACAGTCGCGATGGCCGACATGCCGGATGAGAACACCAGCGCATCTTCGGCATCTTCCCAGACGCCGAGGCGATCTTCGAGGATTTCCTGGTTCGGCCCGTTGAAGCGCGAATAAACCAGGCCCTCCGCCCCGCCCGGCCGCTTACCCGTCACGCCTTCGAAAAAGCGTTTTCCGGCGGCGGCATTTTCGAAAACGAATGTCGAGGTGAGGAAAATCGGTGGTTTCAGCGACCCTTCGGATAGCGCCGGATCGAAGCCATGCCCCATCATCAGCGTTTCGGGCGCGAGGCGGCGGTTGCCGATCGTCAGGATATCGGGCTTCGGGCGGCGGCGCGAAGAAAGGGCGCTGAGTTCGGCTTCATCAGACATTATAAGGCTCCTGTGCACTTTCGCGCTCCGGCAGCGCGATCAGCGATATCTGCCGTCCATAGTCGGGTTCCCCCCTGTGTGTCGCGCGCCGAAAGCTGAAATAACGGTCTGCCTGCGAATAAGTGTCGAGCCCTAGCGCCGCGACGCGCGTGATCCCGGCCACGGCAAGCCGGTGCGCGACATAGGCTTCGAGATCGAACTGGTGATGCGCTGCGCACTGGCCATCGGCAAAAAAGCGCTCACTGGCAGGATCGGCATCGCAGAATCGGGCATAGAAAGCCGCATCGACTTCATAGGAGGCACGCGAAATACATGGCCCGATGGCAGCGGCAACCCGCTCGCGCTTAGCGCCAAGTTTTTCCATTGCCGCGATGGTCGAATCCGTAACGCCGCCGATCGCCCCTTTCCACCCGGCGTGTGCCGCGCCGATTACACCTGCTTCAGGGTCTGCAAACAGCACTGGCGCGCAATCAGCCGTCAATATGCCGAGCACGAACCCCGGCCTGTCGGTAACAATCGCATCGGCATGCGGACGGGCATCGTCTGCCCGGATGTTGGCGACGACGACATCGGCCGAATGCACCTGATACACCGTGACGAGCTTTGCGCCCGAAGCAACAGCCGCGACCGCGCGTCGCCGGTTTTCGGCAATTGCCGCCGGATCGTCGCCTGATCCCAGTCCGACGTTCAACCCCGCGACCAGCCCACTCGAAACGCCGCCGCGTCGGCCGAGAAAGCCGTGACGTGTGCCGTTCAGAACGGGTGTGGTTACGACGTCGATCATGACAAACCCACGGGCGCGGGCCAGCCGCCATCCGTCAGCCCCATGACCCGAAACAACGTGCCCATGGCCGCCGGATCAGTCAGCCGCTGATGCGCAGCCGTTATCTCGTCCGCGCGCTCGGGCGATTGGCGAACCAGCGCTGCCGCGCGCGATGCGATGCCGAGGCTTCCGAGAAAATCACGCTGCGGCACGGGTCCGTGCACGGTTGCACCGGCCAGCGTGGCCGCTGCACCCAGCGTTGCGAAATCGACATGCGCGCTGAGGTCGACTGTGCCCGGCGCATCGAAAGGATTGGCAAATTTGTGCCCGCGCACCGCCTGCAACGTCTCGCCGATCGCAGGCCCGTCATAGCCATAGTCTATGATCAGCGCAGCGCCGCCCTGCCCCGCCAGTCGCTCTGCCAGTCGGCGCATGACGGTGACGCTGGCGGGTGACGTCTCGACAATGCTCCCCGGTGGCGCATCGCGCAGTGCTTCGGGAATGATGTCATCAGGCACGGGCTTGCCCACGACCGGGAGGAACAGCGTGTCCTGGCAGGCAACCAACCGCTGCCGCCAGCCATCCGCCCCGCGCACCAGCTGCTCGATGGGCAGCGCATCGAAAAATTCATTGGCCACGACGAGCAGCGGCATGCTGTTGGACAGCGTTGTCATGTCGTCATGCCACGTCGCATGCGGCACCGCTGCCGACTGCGCTATGCGGTATGTTCGTGATGTTTCGACGAAGTGCACCGGCGGCGTCAGCCCCGCTGTTGCCATGGCGCGCAGGGCATCAGCGGCCAGCGTGCCCCGCCCCGGCCCGAGCTCGACAAAGGCACAGTCGGGCCGCCCAGCGCAGTCCCAGACATCGGCCAATGCCGCGCCGATCAGTTCGCCGAACATCTGGCTGATTTCAGGCGCAGTCGTGAAATCGCCCCCGATCGCCTGCCCCTGCGCATAATAGTCGGCATTGGCAGCTGCCATGAACTGCGACACCGGCATTGGCCCCGCCAGCGTGATTGCTCGCGCCAGACGTTCGGCCAACAGTCCCGGTTCAGGCGACGCTGGCACTGCCCGCAATCGGTTCAACGCGGATGCGGCGGCTTTTTGCCGTCATTACCAGATAGATGCCCGCGATCAGCATCGGTAGCGACAGCGTTTGCCCCATCGTAAGACCCCACGGCAGGTTTTCGAGACCGGCGTCGGGCTGGCGGACGAGCTCGACGAGC
>JANODH010000369.1:0-5156 GCA_031412595.1 Sphingomonas sp.
TTTCGACGAGGCACAGGCGGCAAGAACCGAAGCTCGCCAGATTGTCGGTCGCACAGAGTTTGGGAATCGACGTGCCGTTTTCGGCAGCAGCGCGCATCACAGTCGACCCCGTCGGCACTGTCACCGTGCGTCCGTCGATCGTCAGTGTAACGGGTGCGCCATCGGCAGGCGGCGTCCCGAAATCGGTCTGGCGCTGATAGGTCATGCAGCAAGTCCTCGCTCGGCTTTGTATAGATCGAAATCATCACGCGTGTTGAAGTTATGAAAGCTTGTCGCGCAGGCAACCCGCCGCGCACCGCAGACAGCGATCCAGTGGCGGATCGAACGGTCTTGCTGGCTGACTAGATGGGCATCGAGCGATGCTGCCAGTGCGACCGGCCAGAAGCCGAACAGCCATTGTTCGTCGATCACAGCGGCAACGGGCCCGACCAGCGCGCGCAGATCGGGAACGGGCAGCACGTCGCATCCCGCAGTCAGCACCGCATCATACCCATAATGCGACGCGTGCTGCAGCGCGGCGTTCAGCCCGCCAAGCGGGCCCATGCCGGGCACAGGACAGTCCGCGATCGACGCACGCCCCGTCCATTGGCGACCGCACACGACAACGGCATCGACTTGCGGTGCCAGCATGTCCGATACATGGTCGATCAGGGCCTTGTCGTCGAGCAAAGCAGCAGCTTTGTCGCCGCCGAACCGCTGCGATTTGCCACCAGCAAGAATGGCGCCGAGCAGTCTCATGTGAAATCCTCAGGGAACCGATTGATTGCGCTCATCACCGGATAGGGCGTGAACCCGCCGAGCGCGCACAGCGAACCATATTTCATGGTTTCACAAAGGTCGGCAATCAGCGCCAGATTCTCGTCGCGCCGGTCGCCGGCCACGATCCGGTCGAGTGTTTCAACGCCGCGCGTACTACCGAGGCGACACGGCGTGCATTTGCCGCAGCTTTCGGCGGCACAAAATGCCATCGCGAAGCGCGCTTGCTTGGCCATGTCGACCGTGTCGTCGAAAACGACGATGCCGCCATGCCCGATCAGGCCATCAGCCGCGGAAAATGTTTCATAATCGAATGCCAGCCCGAAGTCGGCAGGCGCGTGATACGCACCAAGCGGCCCGCCGACCTGCACGGCACGCACCGGACGGCCCGAAGCCGTGCCGCCGCCGATGTCATTCACAAGCTCGCCCAGCGTCACGCCGAACGCCGTTTCGAAGAGGCCCCCATGTTTGACGTTGCCGGCAATCTGGATCGGCATCGTTCCCCGCGAGCGGCCCATGCCATAGTCGGCATAAGCTTGCGCGCCGTTGGCCATGATCCACGGCACGGCAGCAAGCGTCAGTACGTTGTTGATCACAGTCGGGCATCCGAACAGCCCTTCATGCGCAGGCAGCGGCGGTTTGGCGCGAACCTCGCCGCGTTTCCCTTCGATGCTGTTCAAAAGCGAGGTCTCCTCGCCACAAACATAAGAACCAGCGCCGACGCGCACTTCGATTTCGAACGGCGCAACGAGATGCCGACTTGCGCCGATTGCTGCATCCATCTTGCTAATCGCGTGCGGATATTCGGAGCGGATGTAAACATAACCTTTGTCCGCCCCGACTGCGCGCGCAGCGATCGCCATTCCTTCGATCAGCATGTAGGGATCGCCTTCCATGACCATCCGGTCGGCGAATGTGCCGCTGTCGCCTTCATCGGCATTGCAGACAATGAATTTGCGCGTGCCGGGCGCCGCAAGCACTGTTTGCCACTTGGTCCCAGCCGGAAATCCGGCACCGCCGCGCCCGCGCAAGCCCGATTGCAGCACTGTTTGACAAATGTCGCTTGCGGACATGGCGCGTGCGGCGTTCAGGCCCTGCCAACCGCCGGTTGCGGCATAATCGTCGAGGCTCAATGGCTGCGTTTTTCCCGCGCGTGCAAAGGTCAGTCGTGTCTGGCGCGCCATGAAAGGATGATCGTCGATCCGGCCCATGCTCGGCGCCGTGCCTGCCATAATTGCCGCGACATCGGGGACGTCGACTGATGCGAAACCGACGCCGTCGACGTCGACCAAAGGCTCCAGCCAGTGCATGCCCCAGCTCGAGACCCGCCTGACGTCCGCGCCTGCTGCAGCAAATGCAGCAGCAACGTCGTCCGCACCACAGGCCAGCGCCACAGCATCGTCCGAAATGCAAACCTTCATGCCGCAGCTTCGATCAAGGCGTTTAATTTGGCGGAATCGAGATGCGCCACAACCCGATTTCCGACCATCGCTGCGGGGCCCACGGTACAAAGCCCCAGACAATAGACGGTTTCGATATTGACCCGACCCTGCGCAAATGCTTCCGCAGCGGCGACCAGTGCCTCGACGCCTCGCGCCTGACAGGCTTCTGCCCGACATAGCTTTATCACGGGCTTTGTGGCGGGCGTGCGCTTGTAGTCATGGTAAAAGCTGACCACGCCATAAACGTCCGCCCGGCTGAGATTGAGACGAAGCGCGATCGCCCGGATCGCCTCATCATCGATGCAACCCAAAGCGGCTTGCGCATCGTTGAGAATCGGCAGCAGCGCACCTTGCGTGTTCGCATGGCGTGCAATGATGTCATCGATCGTCATGCTTTGCTCACCGAATTCGCTCGAGCATGCCAATATTGCCGACAGACGGAATACTCGGCCGCAGGAGCAGTTCCGCCGTTGCCTCCACGATCGCCGCACTGTCGAGACGGTGGTGGCGGTAGAGATCAGGCAAGTCACCTGTCTGGCCGAAGCATTCGGTACCAAGCGGGCTGACGCGATGCCCACAGACGCCGCCGATCCAGCTGAGCGCCGCAGGCGCACCGTCGAGGATCGTGACAAGGCGGGCATCGCGACCGAGAGGGGCCAGCAATTGTTCGATATGCGATCGCTTGTCCTCGGTGGACGTCCAGCGCGCTCGATGTGCGGCCGTCCAGCCACGGTGAAGCAATGTCGGAGATGTGACGTTCAGCAATCCGACACCCGGAAGGTCCTCAACGATCGACGCCCATGCCGCCATCGCTTCAGGCGCAATCGCACCGGAAAAAATGATCGCGGCATCCGCGCCCGGCGCTGGCTCGCGCAGCCAATATCCGCCCGCAATCGCGCCATCCCGCCAGTCATCGTTTTCACGCTCGACCTGATCGATCACGCGTGTCGTCAAGCGCAGGTAAACCGATTCACCGTCCTCAGCTTGCATCAGGCGAAAGCTTTCGGCCATGAGCAGCGCAAGTTCATCAGCAAAAGCCGGCTCATAATGGCGCAGTCCCGGCTGCCCCATGGCAATCAGCGGCGGATTGATCGACTGATGCGCGCCTCCTTCTGCGCCGAGCGTAACGCCCGACGGCGTTGCAACCAGCAGAAACCGGGCGTCCTGGTAGCAAGCATAATTCAGCGCATCGAGGCCCCGTGCAATGAATGGATCATAGACAGTCCCGATCGGCAAAAGGCGTTCGCCGAACAGCGCACCTGCAAGGCCGAACGCTGCCAGATTGAGAAACAGATTATTTTCGGCGATCCCCAGTTCGACGTGCTGCCCTGCGCCGCTGCCGCCCCATTTCTGGGCCGACGGAATCTTTGCGGCGCGAAACACATCGGCCAGCTCGCTGCGCCGAAACAGGCCGCGTTGATTGACCCATGCACCAAGATTGGTCGAAACCGTCACATCAGGCGATGTCGTAACGATCCGGTCGGCAAGGGGCGTATCCGACTTTGCGATTTCCAGCAGGATTTTTCCGAACGCGGCCTGCGTCGATTGCGCGTTACCCTCGGGTGTCGCGATGTCGGGAACGGCAAACGTCGGCGCGGTGGTGGCTGACTTCGTCCGGGCAATTGTGCAGGCTTCGACGTGCGTACGGACGATCGCTGCGCTGTTGTCACCCAGCCCCGCCCATGGCGACCATTCGTCACCAGCACCTATGCCAAGCTGATTGCGAAAACTTTCGATCTGCGTGGGCGTCATCAGGCCCGAATGATTGTCTTTGTGGCCCGCAAACGGCAGGCCGTAGCCCTTGACCGTGTAAGCGATAAACAACGTCGGCGTGTCGCCCGTTGCGGCATCGAAAGCGTCACACAGCGTTGCGATGCAATGCCCGCCCAAATTGGTCATGAGGCGTGCGAGCGCATCGTCATTGCGCGCGGCAAGCAGCGCTTTCACGCCTTTATGTCGACCGATATCGGCCAGAAGCCGCGCGCGCCACGCCGCACCACCCTGATACGTAAGGGCGGCAAACTCGGCATTGGGCGTGGTGTCGATCCAGTCGCGAAGATGCTCGCCACCCGGCTCTGCAAAGGCAGCTTCCTGCAGCTTGCCGTGTTTCAGAGTCACCACGCGCCAGCCGCAGGTTTCGAAAATGTCGTCGAACCGGCGAAACATGCGGTCTGCCGTTGTCGCATCAAGCGACTGGCGGTTGTAATCGACGATCCACCAGCAATTGCGGATATCGTGCTTATACCCCTCGATCAGGCATTCGTAGATATTGCCTTCATCGAGTTCGGCATCGCCCATGAGCGCGATCATCCGCCCCGCATCATTTTCGCAAAGCGAGCCGTGCGCAATCAGATAATCCTGCACGAGGCTGGCAAACGCCGTGATCGCCACGCCGAGGCCCACCGATCCGGTCGAGAAGTCCACCGGGATGACATCTTTGGTTCGGCTCGGGTAACTTTGCGCGCCGCCAAACCCGCGATACGCCTGAAGCTGGTCAAGCGACTGCGACCCGAGCAGATAATGAATCGCATGCAGAACGGGCCCGGCATGCGGCTTAACCGCGACTTTGTCATTGGGGCGAAGCGCATGGAAATATAGCGCTGTCATGATGGCCGTGATCGATGCGCATGATGCCTGATGCCCGCCGACCTTTACGCCATCGCGACTTTCGCGCAGGTGGTTCGCGTTATGGATCGTCCACGACGATAGCCAGCGAAGCCGCTCTTCGATCCGTTCAAGTGCCGCGGTCGTATTGGGCGCGGTTATGAGAGGATTAGACAACTTCGGTTCCCGGCGATATCGGCGTTGCGAGTGGGGCATTCATATCCTGTCAATGCATCCAATTGCTGCTGAATACTATTTATCAATCGGTAGATTATTGCGCAGCATTTTACGCGCACCAAAGGTGGCACGGCGCGGACCCAGCCAATAAATTTTCCAATCCGCGCAATATTTTCA
>JANODH010000370.1:0-7131 GCA_031412595.1 Sphingomonas sp.
GCCGAGCGCGCGCAGTCGCTCATGCACATCATCGCGCCCGACAAGGATCGGGATGCCGTAACCCCCATCCTTGAACGCGATGGCGGCGCGCAGGACGACTTCTTCTTCGCCTTCGGCAAACACGACTCGGCGAGGCTGCGCGCGCGCGCCTTCATAGGCAAGGCTGAGCACCGAATTGGTCGGGTTGAGGCGACTGCGCAGCGTCTGGCGATAGGCATCCATGTCGAGGATCGGCCGCGTTGCGACGCCCGAATCCATCGCGGCTTGGGCGACCGCCGACGATACGACTTCCATCAGGCGCGGGTCGAAGGGTGCCGGAATGATGTAGTCGCGCCCGAAATTATGGACGCGGCCCCCATAAGCAAGCGCCACTTCCTCGGCGACTTGTTCGCGTGCGAGCTGGGCAATTGCATGCGCGGCGGCAATCTTCATTTCTTCGTTGATTGCGGTCGCGCGCACATCGAGCGCCCCCCTGAAAATGAACGGGAAGCCGAGCACATTGTTGACTTGGTTGGGATAATCCGACCGGCCGGTCGCGTCAATGCAGTCGGGGCGAACGGCCTTGGCCGCCGGCGGCGTGATTTCGGGATCGGGATTGGCCATCGCGAAAATGATCGGCTCTTTGGCCATTTTCTTGAGGAACGCCGGGGTCAGCGCATCTTTGGCTGACAGTCCGAGGAAGACGTCAGCCCCATCAAGCGCTTCTTCGAGCGTCCGCGCGTCGGTCTTTGCCGCATGCGCCGATTTCCACTGGTCCATGCCGGCTTCGCGGCCCTGGTAAATGACGCCCGACCGGTCGCACATGACGACATTGTCGTGGCGAACGCCCATGGCTTTGATCAGCTCTGTGCAGGCGATTGCCGCTGCGCCCGCGCCGTTCACCACGATCTTGACGTCCTTCATCTCACGCCCGGTCAGGTGCATGGCATTGATCAGGCCTGCTGCCGTAATGATCGCGGTCCCGTGCTGGTCATCGTGCATGACCGGGATTTTCATCCGCTCCTTAAGCGCTTGTTCGATGATGAAGCATTCGGGCGCTTTGATGTCTTCGAGATTGATTCCGCCGAAACTCGGTTCGAGCAGCGCGACGGCTTCGATGAATTTGTCGGTATCTTCGGTCGCGATTTCGAGATCGATCGAATCAACATCGGCAAAGCGCTTGAATAGCACGGCTTTGCCTTCCATCACCGGCTTTGCCGCCAGCGCGCCGAGGTTGCCCAGCCCGAGGATTGCCGTGCCGTTCGATATCACGGCAACGAGATTACCCTTTGTGGTGTAATCATAAGCTGTTGCAGGGTCAGCCGCGATCGCAAGCACGGGAACGGCAACGCCGGGCGAATAAGCCAGCGACAGATCGCGCTGCGTCGCCATCGGTTTGGTGGCAACGATCTCCAGTTTCCCCGGGCGCCCTTCGGAATGAAACAGCAGCGCTTCGCGGTCTGAAAACTGGATGTTGGATTCGTCGCTCATGCCTGCCCTCTCGATTCACCACGGCCTGTAGCGTAAGCGAGCCGCAAATGGCCAGCACAGCGACACCGATGATGGCGCAATATCATGCGCTGAAAGCAGAGGCACCCGATTGCCTGTTGTTTTACAGGATGGGAGATTTTTTCGAACTGTTTTTCGACGATGCGCGCGCGGCCGCCGCCTGCCTCGACATCGCGCTCACGGCGCGCGGCGAGCATGACGGCGAAAAAGTGCCGATGTGCGGTGTGCCCGTCCATGCCGCCGAGGCTTATCTCGCGCGGCTGATCAAGGGCGGGCACCGTGTTGCCATTGCCGAACAGATCGAGTCACCTGCCGCTGCAAAGGCACGCGGCGGCAAGTCTATCGTCGCGCGCGCCATCGTTCGCGTGGTGACGGCGGGCACGCTCACCGAAGATGTGCTGCTCGATGGCAAAGCGGCGAACTGGCTGGTTGCAGTGGCGCAAGTTGGCGGAACATTTGGGCTGGCCGCAGCGGATGTATCGACGGGGCGTTTCGAGCTGTGCGAACCCGGCGACGGCGGGCTGGATGCCGAACTGGCGCGGCTCAACCCGTCCGAAGTGGTGAGAGCCGAGGATCGGCCGCGTGGGGATTTTGACTCGGCCAAAGGCGAAGCGCGCCTGAAGACGCTGTTCAATGTCGCCACGCTGGACGGCTTTGGCGCCTTCTCGCGCGCCGAACTTGCTGCCGCTGCCGGATTGCTCGCTTATCTCGACCATGCCGGCAAAGGCACGGTGCCATTTCTTTCATCGCCTGTCCGCCGGATATCGTCGGCGCACATGGCAATCGATGCTGCAACGCGCGAAAGCCTCGAACTCACGGCCTCGTCCGGTGGGACGCGCAGCGGCAGCCTGCTCGATTGTATCGACCGCACCGTAACCGGCGCTGGCGCGCGGATGCTTGCCGCCGATTTGTCGGCACCGTTAATGGACAAGGCGCAGATCGATGCGCGGCTCGATCTTGTCATGCACTGGGCAAACGACAGCAATGCGCGGGCATCGATACGCGAAACATTGAAGCGCATTCCGGATGTTTCACGCGCGCTGGCGCGGCTTTCGGCCGGACGCGGATCACCGCGCGATCTCGGCAATCTGCGCGATGGTCTCGCGGCTGCGTGGGACCTGCGCGAGACATTGCAGCGCCAGCGGGAACGACCCGGTCTCCTGAACGATTTGCTTCCGTGCCTCAGTGGCCACGGTGCCTTGATCGATCTGCTCAAGCGTGCGCTTGTCGAAAGCCCGCCGATCGATGCCAGCGGCGGCGGCTATATCGCGCCGCGCTATGATGCAGCGCTTGATGATCTGCGTGACACTGGCGGGCACGGACGGCGCGAGATTGCTGCGCTCGAGGCACGGTTTCGCAGCACGACGGGCATCGCGACACTGAAAATCCGTCACAATGGCGTACTGGGTTATCATATCGAAGTGCCAGCGCGCGTCGCCGACCCGTTAATGGCAGCGGACTCGGGCTTCACGCACCGGCAAACGCTGGCTGGCGTCGTTCGGTTCAACGCCCCCGAACTGCACGACGTGGCGCTGAAAGTGACACAATCGGGCGCGCATGCGCTGGCCGCCGAAGCGGCGCATTTCGAAGATTTGACCGGGCAGGCATTGCAATCGGCCCGTGCGATCGCTGCGACCGCGGACGCGCTTGCGCGGCTCGACGTCGCGAGCGCCAATGCCGAGCGCGCGGTCGAAAGTGGTTGGTGTCGCCCGATGCTGGTCGATCGTCCCTGCCTCGAAATCGAAGGCGGACGGCACCCGGTGGTCGAAACGGCGCTCGCAAAATCGGGCGCGCGATTCGTTGCCAATGATTGCGTGCTGTCGGAAAATGATCGGCTGTGGCTCGTCACGGGGCCGAACATGGGCGGAAAATCGACCTTCCTGCGCCAGAATGCGCTGATCGCCGTGCTGGCGCAGGCAGGATGCTATGTACCCGCCACGCGTGCGACATTGGGCTTGGTCGACCGCTTGTTCAGCCGCGTCGGCGCGTCGGACAATCTGGCGCGCGGGCGCTCGACGTTCATGGTCGAAATGGTCGAAACGGCAGCAATCCTTGCGCAGGCAACCGAGCATAGTTTCGTTATCCTCGACGAAGTCGGGCGTGGCACGTCGACTTATGATGGCCTTGCCATTGCCTGGGCTGTCGTCGAAGCCGTGCACGACGTGAACAAATGCCGCTGCCTGTTCGCCACGCACTATCATGAATTGACGCGGCTCGCCGAAAAGCTCGATGCGCTGTCGCTTCATCATGTGCGCGCGCGCGAATATAAAGGCGATCTTGTGTTGCTGCATGAACTTGCCGAGGGGCCTGCCGACCGCAGCTACGGGATTGCAGTCGCGCGGCTAGCGGGCATGACGCCAGCCGTACTGGCCCGCGCAAAAACTGTGTTGTCGAAACTCGAGGCTGGGCGCGCGGCAACGGGCGGTTTGGCAGCCGGGCTGGACGATCTCCCGTTGTTTGCGGCGCTGGCAGAAGCACCCGCGCCCGACCCACTGCGGGAAGAGCTCGATGCCATCCATCCCGACGCGCTGAGCCCTCGCGAAGCGCTCGATGCGCTTTATCGTTTGAAAAGCGTAGCGGCGGAGACCGGGGATCCCTAAGTAGTTGTCATGTCATCGCGTTTTGAAGCCATTGCCAACCGCCGCGCGCTCATCGACCGGCGGATGGTCGCCGATGCGCTGGCGTTGCTCGACGGTCCGAACTTGCGGGCACAGAGCGTTGCCCTCCTAAAATCTGCGCATGAAAGCGGTCGGCGCGAGATCACGCGGCGGTTGGCTGAACAGCCGCAGCGCGGCAACGATGCAGCGGCAGCGCAAGCATTTCTGACCGACCAGATTTTGCGGCTGACTTATGATTTCACGACGCAGCGGCTGCATCGCCTTAGCAACCCGACCGCTGCCGAGCGGCTGACGCTGCTTGCGGTGGGTGGCTATGGTCGCGGCGAAATGGCACCGTTTTCCGCTGTCGACATCGCATGTCTGACACCGTGGAAGCAAACCGCGTGGTCCGAACAAGTCATCGAATCGATGCTCTACACGCTGTGGGATCTGGGGCTGAAAGTCGGCCATTCGTCACGCTCGCTCGATGAAATGATCCGCATGGCCAAGGATGATCTGACGATCCGGACGGCGCTGCTCGAAGCGCGCTATGTCTGGGGCGATCAGCCGCTTTATGACGAAGCGTCGGCACGCTTTCAGGCCGAAGTTGTTGCCAACACGGCGCGCGTTTTCGTGACCGAAAAGCTTGCCGAGCGCGACGCGCGGCACAAGCGCATGGGCGACAGCCGCTATGTCGTCGAACCCAATCTTAAAGAAGGCAAAGGCGGGCTGCGCGACCTGCATACATTGTTTTGGATCGGCAAATATGTTCACCGCGTTCAGACGGTGGCCGAACTGGTCGACAAGGGACTGCTGAGCGAACCCGAGTTGCGCCAGTTTCAGAAAGCCGAGAATTTTCTTTGGGCGGTGCGCTGCCATTTGCATAACGTGACCGGGCGCCCCGAGGATCGCCTGACGTTTGACGTTCAGCCCGAAATCGCGCGATTGCTGCGCTATGCCGATCGACCAGGGCGCTCCGCCGTCGAACGATTCATGCAGCATTATTTCCTGATGGCAAAGCATGTCGGTGATCTGACAGGCGTATTTCTTGCGCATCTCGATGACAGCATGGCAGCCAAAGGACGGCGCTTCACGCTGGCAGGCTTCATGCGATCGCCGCGTAAATTGTCGGGCTTCGTGCTCGATCGTGGGCGGCTTGCGCTGCCGTCGGACGACTGGTTCCGCGGTGATCCGGTGCGCATGATCGAAATCTTTGCGCTTGCCGACGAACATGGCCTCGAGATTCACCCGCAAGCGATGCGCGCCGCCAGCCGCGACGCCAAGCTGATCGATGCCAAAGTGCGCGCCGATTCGCGCGCCAATGCACTTTTCATGGCTGTGCTGACGTCGCCGCGCGATCCCGAAACTGTGCTGCGCTGGATGAACGAAGCGACCGTGTTCGGGCGATTCGTACCCGATTTCGGCCGTGTCGTCGCACAGATGCAGTTCGATATGTATCATCACTACACCGTCGACGAGCATAGCATCCGCGCGATCGGCCTGCTCGCACGCATCGAAAAAGGTGAGCTGAAAGCCGATCATCCGCTGGCGACCGCGATCGTCAACCAGCTCGTTTCGCGGCGCGTTTTGTATATGTCCGTGCTGTTGCATGACATCGCAAAGGGGCGGGGCGGCGATCATTCAGCCCTGGGCGCTGATGTTGCGACCAAGCTTTGCCCGCGATTCGGACTGAGCGCGGCGGAGACCGAAACCGTTGCCTGGCTCGTTCGCTGGCATCTGCTGATGTCGTCGACAGCGTTCAAGCGTGACTTGTCGGACTATAAAACAATCATGGATTTCGTTGAAGCCGTGCAGTCGCCCGAGCGGTTGCGGCTGCTTCTGGCGTTGACTGTTGTCGATATCCGCGCGGTGGGACCCGGTGTCTGGAACGGCTGGAAACGGCAGTTGCTCGGCGATTTGTACGAAGCGGCCGAGGAAGTGCTTCGGCTCGGTCACAAGCAATCGGGCCGTCGCGAGAAAATCGACGCCAAGCAGGAAGCGCTGGCAGCGGCGCTCGATTGGGACGCAGCGCGATTTGGTGCCTATCTTCGACGTTTCCCCGAGAGCTACTGGATTGCCGAGCCCGACGATATTCTCGCCCGGAATGCCCATCATATTTCAGACGGGGGAGACAAACCGCTGGCGATCAGTGCCGAAGTCTATCCAGCGCGCGGGGCAACGCTTGTTACCGTTTACACTGCGGACCATTCAGGGCTGTTTTACCGGTTAGCTGGCGCCATCCATCTGGCTGGCGCCAGCATCATTGATGCGCGCATTCACACGACGCGCGACGGCATGGCGCTCGATAACTTCCTCGTCCAGGATCCCTTCGGCCGACCATTCGATGAGCCAGCGCGGCTGAAGCGGTTGGCACAAGGCATCGAGGACGGGCTGGCCAATCGCGCGCATCTCGACGAACGGCTTGCCGCCCGGCCGCTCGCGCGAACCCGCGCCGATGCATTCGCGATTCAACCCAATGTGCTGATCGATAACCGCGCGTCGAACCGCTATACCGTGATCGAAGTCAATGCGCGCGACCGGCCGGCGCTGCTTGCCGCGCTTGCCTATGCGCTGTTTCAGTCCAAAGCGACGATCCACAGCGCGCATATCGCAACTTATGGCGAACGCGCCGTCGACGTTTTTTATGTCACGGATCTAATCGGCGGCAAAATCGAAGGAACGACGCGCCTAAAGACGCTCGAGAAGCGACTTCTCGACGCAGCAACCGGAATGACGGCGGCGACCGAAAAAGCCGCCGCCTGAACCGTTAGAACTTGAACCGTGCCGTCGCACCATAAGTACGGGGTTCGGCAAGGAAGCTGGAAAACAACTGATTCGCTGTGGTTCCGAACGATCTTGTCTGAGCGATACTTCCCGAACCCTGGAACGGTGTATTGAATGCGACCTGCTGATATTGCTGGTTAAAGATATTCTGTCCCCAGAATTCGAGTGCCCAGGCTTGCTTGGCGCCGCGAATGCCGATGCGGGCATTCACGATCGCAAAACCGTCCTGCGCCTTTTCGGGAAAAAGATCCGAACCGGTGTT
>JANODH010000371.1:0-5207 GCA_031412595.1 Sphingomonas sp.
CGGGGCTAACGCACGGCTATCGAAGGAAGAAACGTCGGCGCCGGCAAGGCTCCGCGCGCGCGCTCAAAGGAATCGCCGGCATTCAGCAACATAGCCTCGCTCCATGCCGGACCGATGAACGACAGGCCGACCGGCAGGCCGCCGACCAGGCCCATCGGCACTGTCAGATGCGGATAGCCTGACACCGCCGGCAGCTGGCTCGCGCTCGGCCCGTCATATTGATCGCCGTTGACCGGGTCGGTGAGCCACGCCGGACCCGTTGTCGGCGCAATGAGCATGGCAACGTCGTTGTCGTTCAACAACCGCGTAAGAGTGGCACGCGCACCGTCGCCCGATGCCGCGAGCGCTTTCAGATAGTCGGGGTCGTTCAACCCCTTGGTCGCCTCAGCGCTGATGAATGTTTCCTGCCCGAAATAGGGCATTTCCTGAGCTGAATTGTCGCTGTTGAAAGCAATCACCGCGGCTAACGTGCGCGTTTTGACCGTCGCAGGCGTCGTCGCAAGATAGGCGTTCAAACCGGCTTTCAGTTCAGTGAGCAGCACCGTGAATTCGGCATCCCCCAGCCCCGGCGGCGCATCGGTCTTCGCAATGTCGACAAGGACGGCGCCCGCCGCTTTAAGCGTCACGAGTGCAGCTTCGAATACGGCGCGCGTGCCGGGCTGATTACCGATCCGGTCGCGCAGAACGCCGAAGCGGACGCCTTTGATACTGCCCGATAGTGCGGCGGCGTAATCACGTGCCTTTTTACTGTTGGCAAGCACAGTTGCCTTGTCTGCACTGTCGCTTCCGGCAATCTCGGTCAGCACCATCGCCGCATCGCGCACGGTCTTGGTCATCGGCCCCGGCGTGTCCTGGCTGTGGCTGATCGGGATCACACGCGTCCGCGAAACAAGACCGACTGTGGGCTTCAGTCCAACGATCCCGTTTATCGATGCGGGGCAGACGATCGAGCCATCGGTCTCGGTGCCGATCGCAGCCCACGCGAGCCCGGCGGCAATCGCCGCCCCGCTGCCGCTCGACGACCCGCACGCCGTCCGGTCGAGAGCGTAGGGATTGCGAACGATACGGCCGACGGCGCTCCATCCGCTCATCGACCGGCTCGAGCGAATATTGGCCCATTCGGACAGATTGGCTTTCCCTGCGATCACGGCCCCTGCCTTGCGCAGACGTGCAACCAGAGGCGCATCTCGACCGGTGACATTATCTTTCAGCGCCAGCGATCCCGCCGTCGTAGCCATGCGATCGGCGGTTTCGATATTATCTTTGATCAGAATCGACTGACCATGGATCGGCGATCGGGGCCGCCCCGCGCGGCGCTCCTCGTCAAGCGCCGCACGAATGCTCGCGGCATCGGGATTGAGCGCGATAACGGCGTTGAGTTCGGGCAGTGCCTCTGCGGCGTGAACCGGCGCCGACAGCCCGGCGAGCAAAACGAAAACAAACAACCGCATGGCAGGCCCCCAGTTACAACGCTTTAGTGCCCTGCTTGCGGTCCTCGCTCAAGCCCCGAGGCGGCCAGCTGCGCATCGATCATTGCCATCAACCGCTCAAGCCCAACTTCGTCCTGCGCTTCAGCGCGTGCGACGAGCACGTCCTGCGTATTCGATGCGCGCAGCAGCCACCAGCCGTCGGCTGTGTTCACGCGCGCCCCGTCGGTCCGGTTTACGTCGGCCCCCTCGTCTTCGAGGCGCTCGAGCACTTCGTCGATCACCGCAAACTTGCGCTCTTCAGAAACCTGAAAGCGCATTTCGGGTGTGTTGATCATCGGCGGCATTGCGTCTTTGAGCGCAGTCAGCGATCGCCCTTGAGACGCGACCGCGCGGATCAGCTGGATCGCCGCGAATTGCGCATCGTCGAAGCCGTAGAAGTCATAATATTCCTTGGCGAAGAACACATGGCCCGACATTTCGCCCGCGAGCGGCGCGCCGGTTTCCTTCATCTTGGTCTTGATCAAGCTGTGCCCGGTTTTCCACATCAACGGTTCGCCGCCGAGTTCCGACACACGATCATACAGTGCCTGTGAAGCCTTCACGTCGGCAATGATCGTCGCACCGGGCAACGCCTTCAACACAGGCTCTGCCAAGATACTCAAAATCTGGTCCCCCCAAACGACCCGCCCCATGCCATCAACGGCACCTATGCGATCGCCATCGCCATCGAAAGCGAGTCCGAAATCGAGCTTGTTGTCCGTGACGAGCTTTTTCAGGTCGCTTAGATTTTTCTCCTCGGTCGGATCCGGGTGATGATTGGGAAACGTGCCATCGATATCGGTAAAAATCGTGTGATGCTCGCCGGGCAGCAGCGCCACCAGCTTTTCGATGACTTCGCCCGCCGCCCCGTTGCCCGCGTCCCAGCCAATGCGGAACGGTCCGGCGTCGTAACCCTCGACCAGCCGCGCAACATAATCGTCGATGATTACGTAGTCGCTGACCGAACCCTCGCCGACTTCCCAGTCGGCAGCTTCGCCCAGCCGGTCGAGATCGCGAATGTCAGCCCCGTAAAATGGCGCATGCGCAAGCACCATCTTGAAGCCATTATACTCGCCGGGGTTGTGGCTGCCGGTTACCTGAACGCCGCCGTCGACCTCGAGCGTCGCTTCGGCATAATAGAGCATTGGCGTCGGCCCTAAGCCGACGCGCACGACATCGATCCCGGTTTCGCGCAACCCGCGTACCAGTTCGGCCTCCAGCGATGTCGAGCTGACCCGCCCGTCATAACCGACCGCGACGCGCGTGCCACCATTACGCCGCACCCGCGTTCCGAACCCGCGACCGATCGCATAAGCATCTGCTTCGCCCAAAGTCTGGCCGACAATGCCACGGATGTCATATTCGCGCAGCGACGACGGGTGAAAGCGGTGCGTCATGAAATGTCCCTTATTGTGAAATGCTTGAACCCGCTTAGCGGCCCTAAGGTTTCAACATCGTGTCACGCGCCCGGTTGATGCGTGCCGCAAGCTCGGCATTGCCGCCGACATCGGGGTGAACTTTGGCGATCAGGCGGCGGTGGGCATCAAGAACAGTTTCGTTGTCGGCATCGGTCGCCACGCCCAACAGCTTGGCAGCTTCGCCTTTGCCCATGCCCGATGGCTTGGCGAGCAATCGCCTGCCCACAAAGTAGAGCGCGACAAGCGCAACGATTATCAGGACAATTTTCATGAAAACTCCAGCTGTGGCATCGCCTCTTCACGCGCAGGGAGCGCAAATGCCGCAATCATTTCACGCAATTCCTGCCTCGCCGCGATGTGACTGAGCCCGACCGATTCAATCGCGCCAACATCAAGCAAGGTCAGTCCTTTCGGAAACAACTCGCGATAAATCACGCGCTCACCGAGCCCTGGAATGACGCGGAAACCGACACGCTTTGCCAGTTCGGCGAGTGCCGCCCCCACGCGCCGCATATTATGCGCCTCGAGATGCTGGAGGCGATTGCGCAGCACGACCCAGTCGACGGTGCCGCCGTCGGTCTTTGCGCGAACCTTGCGCAAATCCCAGATCAATTCGGCATAAAAGCTCGGCTTCTTCACTTTGAAAGTCTCGGCATCGACCTGCCCGATCAGATCGAGATCGACGAAACTGTCGTTGATCGGCGTCACCAGCGTATCGGCCAGTGCGATTGCGGCGCGTGCAAGCGGATCGTCGCGCCCCGGCGTATCGATGATGATATAGTCGCAACCATGGCCAAGGCGTGCAGCGTCCTGCTCGACACCCGCGGGCGTCATCAGCGACAGCACGCCGTATGCCGGCATCGGCAAATCAAGCCCGCGCCGCCGCATCGTCGCCGAACGATTGTCGAGATAACGCACCGTGGTTTTTTGCCGCACATCCATGTCGAGCACTGCGACGCGAAAGCCCGCAGCGCAAAGCGCGACAGCCGTATGGACCGCTGTCGTCGACTTCCCCGTGCCACCCTTTTCATTAGCAAAAACGATTTTGTGCATGTGCATCGGATTCATCACTATGTTGATTGGCCCCCGCCACTTGGTTAGCAACCCGCGCTCACCGATCGGTGAACACGTCACTGTCATAAGGGAGGCATATTTTCCGTGCAAACGATCCGTGAAATTGCTGCTCTGCGACGTGCGCGCGCGTCGCTGGTCGGGACCGTGGCAATCGTGCCAACGATGGGTGCACTTCATGCCGGTCACATGAAACTTGTCGAAACGGCAAAGCAGCACGCTGACCACGTCGTGGCCACGATTTTTGTCAATCCGATGCAATTTGCGCCGGGCGAAGACTTGTCTCGCTATCCCCGTCAAGAAGCAAATGACGCAGCGATGCTTGCGGGAGCAGGCGTTACGATGCTCTGGGCGCCCGATGTCACAACGATGTATCCACACGGATTTGGAACAAAGGTTTCGGTCGCTGGTGTGAGCGAGGAGCTATGCGGCGCGGAGCGACCGGGACATTTCGACGGCGTCGCGACTGTCGTCAACAAGCTGTTTGGGCAGGTCCGACCCGAAATTGCCCTGTTCGGAGAAAAGGACTGGCAACAGCTGCAAGTGATACGCCGCATGGTTGCCGATCTCGATATGGGCATCGAAATCATCGGCGTGCCGATCGAACGCGAAGCCGACGGCTTGGCGATGTCGTCACGCAATGCCTATTTGTCGCCAGCGGACCGACAGGCGGCCATTGCGCTGCCGCAAGCGCTAATGGCCGCAGCTGATGCACTGGCGCACGGCATGAACGATCGCGAAGTGCTCGATCGGGCGCGCGCCGACATTACGTCTGCCGGCTTTACGGTTGATTATGTGGAACGCCGTAACGACCGCGTCCTTGCGGCTGCACGCCTCAATTCCACGCGCCTGATCGATAATTTTCCGATTATTGCGCACTAAACTTTCCTGCAAATCCGCCGTTCCCTTGTTTGAGCGAAACATGCTTTCGCGGCGTTAACCATTTATTGAAACCATTTCGGCGACAGTTTGGGTTGACACAGGTCAACAAGGGGGTCGGGATCATGGCATCGAGTTTCAAGAGCGCGGCATTTCTTATCGAAAGCCGGATAAGCGACGCGGCATCGGGTGATGCCGAGGCATGTTATGAATTGGGGATTGCGTACTCAAGCGGATCGGGCGGAATCGATGTCGACTTGGTCCAGGCGCATAAATGGTTCAATCTCGCGGCCGTTTCGGGAGCCGAACGCGCGCAACAATGCCGCGCCGAAGTTGCCGATGAAATGACCGCGCGCGAAATCGCCGAAGC
>JANODH010000372.1:0-7076 GCA_031412595.1 Sphingomonas sp.
GTGCTGAGTGGCGGGCGGCCGGGCGAGACCTATAATGTCGGCGGCGGTGAAGAACTGCCGAACATGACTGTCATCACCACGATCTGCGCAACTGTCGATGCGCTGTTCGCTGCCGACCCATTGTTGGCCGCAAGGTTCCCCGCGGCACCCGCCGCGCAGGGCCGTCCGACGTCAGAACTCATTACCTATGTGACTGACCGCGCCGGGCACGACCGGCGCTATGCCATCGATTGCCGCAAGCTCGAAGCCGAACTCGGCTATGCGCCTGCCTATGATTTCGCCGGCGGGCTTGCGGCGACGATCCGCTGGTATGTCGATCATGCCGACTGGTGGGCCTGAGCCTCAAGATGAAAGAGCAACACGGTTTGCGGCATCGTTAGCGGCAATTGCATGCCGACTGTCATCAGCGCTTCGCCCGATGCTGAAAAGCTGGATTCTCCCGGCCAAATGGTCCTGACTTCATAGTTTTTTGCAGCACAGAGACCGGTCGGATAAAAGCGTTGGGGTAGCGTTGCGTCATGCCCCGTCAGGAAGGCGACCGACCACAACGCCTCGGACCGGTCAGCGGCAACAACGCCGACGATGTTCAGATCGTCGGTCGTATCGAGCCGCTGGAAATCACCATGGTGGATCAGCGCACGATGCTGCTTGTAAAGCGCGATAGCTTTGGCCAATTCATCGAGATCGCGCTGCGGCTCGGTCAGCAGATTGAGCTCCAGCCCCATATGTCCCATCAACGCTGTGCCGGCACGCATCGCCATCGACAATTTCCGCCCGGTCTGATGACAAGTCGATGGACCGACATGCGCGCCCAAAACGTCGAGTGACAAGAAATAGGATGCGCCGCGCTGGATCGATTGCCGGTCGAGCGCGTCGTTGCTGTCCGATGTCCATATCCGGTCGGTATGCGCCAGCATCGCCAAGTCCGCACGCCCGCTGCCCGACGCGCAGGTTTCGATTTCGACCATCGGGTGCGCCGCGCGGATGCGGTCGATCAGCGCATATACCGCTGTCACCTGCGCATGAGCACGCGGCCGTCCCGCCGCATCACCGGGATGGTTCAGATCGCGGTTCATGTCCCATTTGATGTAACCAATAGCATGCTCGCTGAGCACGCCATCGATACAGGCAAACAGATAGTCGCTGACCTCTGGCCGCGAAATGTCGAGGTTATATTGATGGCGAAAGGGGATTTGGTCGATCCCGTCGATTTGCAACACCCAGTCGGGATGCGCGCGATAGAGATCGCTGTCGGGATTTACCATTTCAGGCTCGAACCACAGGCCCATTTCCATGCCGAGGCCCGTGACGTGCTCAACCAAGGGACCGAGGCCTTCGGGATAGACAGCGTTCGACACGGTCCAGTCGCCCAGCCCCGCGCGGTCATGCCGCCGCTCGCCGAACCAGCCATCATCCAAAACGAACCGCTCGACACCGAGCGCCGCTGCGCGGCTGGCAAGATCTTTCAGCTTTTCGACGTCATGGGCAAACCACAGGGCTTCCCATGTGTTGTAATGGACGGGGCGGGGCTTCGCGCGCGTCGCGGGGCGCAGGATGTTGCTGCGGATGGTGTCATGAAAATGGCGGCTGAGCGCAGCAAGGCCATGCGCGGAATAACCGGCAACAATATCCGGACCGACGAAACTTTCCCCCGGCGCAAGGCGGATTTCGCCGGGCAGCAGCAACGCGCCAAGCGACGCCAGCACGCGCCCGTCGTTCAGCGTATCCACGCGGATGCGGTGATTGCCGCTCCACGCCAGTGTAAGCCCAAAGGCCTCGCCCGAATTCTCGGTGGTCGATGGCGCACACAGGATCACTGCCGGAAAACTGTCATGTGACGTGCGTCCGCGCCGGTTTTCGCGGACATAGCCACCCGAAAAGCGACGCAGTCGTTCGCGGCGAAACTCATCGGCCCAGCGGCCCGAAAAGCCGATGATCTCGGTCATCGTCTGCGGAATCGGCAGGAAGGCCGTCGCCATGTCGCTCAGGTCGAGAACGCTCGCGCCATAATTGGTCAGCGTCGATCCGATCGTGAGTACGCCCGTCCCAGCGTCGACACGGACCCGGTATTCTAGTCCCAGTTTCGTGCGGACATCAGAACATGTAATCACCGCATCTGCATCCGAGGCGACGACTTTTACGACATCGAACCGGCTGGCCCAATCCTTCCCCGCCCGATGCGCGGCAAAGCCGCACGGCCCCGTCAGCCCGAGGCCGGGTTCCATGGCAAGCGATGCCGCGATTGCTACATCGGCCATACCCGGACCGGTTTGCTGGGCGGTGAGAGCGGTGAGTTCCGCAAGGGAAGCTGTGGCGCTCAGCCGCTTGCCCCAGTGCACGACATGCGGCGGCGCGCCTTTCGCGCACGTGATGATCAGCGTCGTTTCACCCGCGTCGAAGCGGACATGGGTCATGTGGACAAAATCGCTGGCATCGGCGATGGCCGCTAACGCGAAACAGCAGGCGGTGGAAGCATGAGCGACCATATTCTTGTCATTGATGAAGGGACGACGTCGACGCGGGCGATGCTGTTCGGGGTCGATGGCACGTGTCTTGGCAGTTGTCAGAAGCCGATCACGCAGCACTACCCCGCCCCGGGGCTGGTCGAACATGATGCCGCCGAAATCTGGACGCTGACACTCGACTGCGCGCGCGAAATGATCGCGAAAGCGGGTGGCGCCGCACGGATTGCCGGAATCGGGATTACCAATCAGCGCGAAACGATCGTGTTTTGGGACCGGCGAACCGGCGAGCCGCTGGCCCCCGCAATCGTCTGGCAGGACCGGCGGACAGCCGACATTTGCGAAGCGCTGAAAGCCGACGGGCATGAGCCGAGCGTCCAGGCGAAATCGGGGCTGCTGCTCGATCCCTATTTTTCAGGCTCGAAGATTGGCTGGGCGCTTGCCAACTGGCCGCAACTAGCCGACGGGGGCGACAATCTCGCGGTCGGGACGATCGAAAGCTACCTTGTTTTCCGCCTGACCGGTGGCGCGCACATCAGCGACGCTACGAACGCTGCGCGCACGTCGCTGATGGCAATCGGCAGTGCCGGGTGGGACGATGGCTTGTGCGATCTGTTCGGTGTGCCGCGTCGCATGCTCCCCGAAGTCGTCGATTGCGCCGGGCCGCTTGGCACCACGCTGCCCGATTTGTTCGGCGGCGCAGTGCCGATATGCGGCATGGCTGGCGATCAGCAAGCGGCACTCATCGGTCAAGCATGCCTGACGCCGGGGCAGACGAAGGCCACATTCGGCACAGGGGCTTTCGTGCTCACGCAGACCGGGCGCACGCTGCCGCAATCGCGGCACCGCTTGCTGTCGACGATTGCCTGGCAACTGGACGGCGAGCGGCATTATGCGCTCGAAGGATCGGTGTTCGTCGCCGGGAGCCTCGTCCAGTGGCTGCGCGACAATCTCGGGCTGATCGCGCATGCGGCCGACACCGAACCACTCGCACGCAGCGTGCCCGATAATGGTGGCGTTTATCTTGTGCCCGCGCTGTCGGGCCTCGGCGCGCCGCATTGGGTGCCGCAGGCGCGCGCCGCGATTACGGGCCTGAGCTTTGCGGCGACCAAGGCGCATATCGCGCGGGCCGCATTGGAAGCGATGGCGCATCAGACGAATGACCTGAAAAATGCTTTTGCCGCCGACGGTGCGGACTGGGCGACCTTGCGCGTCGACGGCGGGATGGTCGCCAATGACTGGATGGCGCAGGATCTCGCCGATATGCTCGCGATTGATGTGGAGCGGCCTGCTTTCATCGAAACGACAGCGCTGGGCGCCGCGATGCTGGCGGGCGTGGGCGCGGGGCTCTATCGCTCACTCGAAGCAGCGGCGGTGATGCGCGGGCCGGTCACACGCTTTACGCCCGCAATGAAGGCAGAAACCCGCGCCACGCGGCTGGATGGCTGGGCCGACGCGCTGGCCCGCGTGCTTTAGCCCTACTCGGCCAATATCTTGGCGGCGTTTTCTTCCATCGTTCCGGCAACAAGGATCGAATCGCCGCCGACCAAACCCACTTTGGTCTGGCCATTTTCGTCGTTGCGAAGATAGGCGACGTTTGCCGCGACGATCATGTAATCCCCGCCCCATGACTTGAGCACAACAAACTTCATGATCTTTTCTCCCTGAAATCAGCGGGAATAGCGGCGCAGACTATCCTTTGGGTTAACAGCGCAAGCAAATGTTTTCAGGCAGGCCAGTCACATCGGTTTCGAACACGAACAGCGCACCAGCAAGCGGTTGCTGGCGAAGCGCTTCATCGCTCAAGCTCTGCCGTGCGGTTGTCACCAGGAGCAAATTGAGGTCCGGACCACCGAAGGTCACACAACTTGGCTGGGTTACGGGCAGAGCGATGCGCCGTTCGATGCTGCCGTCGGGGCGATAGCGGACCACTTCGCCCGATGCCCACTGCGCATTCCACAAATGATCTTCCGCATCGATGCAGCTGCCATCGGGGTAACGCGCGCCAGACGTCGTCGCAAAGATCTCGGGGTTGCCGATCGGACCTTTATCGGCTTCGAAGACATAGCGGCGGATCGTCTGCGTCATCGTATCGGTGAAATACATTTGTGTGCCGTTGCGCGTCCAGCACAGGCTGTTCGGGATGATGATGTCATCGAAAAACGCAGTGGCCTTCCCGTCGCCGTCATAGCGCCACAGGCTGCCGAGCGGCTGGCCTTTGGCTTCGACCATGCTTCCCGCCCAGAATGTCCCGCTGCGATCGACGCGCCCGTCGTTCAGCCGAAGATGTGCGTGTTCGGCAGTCACCGGAGCGAGCATTTCGAACGCGCCGGTTGTGGGCGTGAAGCGCGCGAAGCCATGTTCGAAGCCACCGAGATAGGTACCCGGTGTCTGCGTCAGCGCAATGCTGCCGAGCCGCTGGGGCAGGGGGAAACCGATCGGCTCACCGCCCGGCTGCCACTGCCAGAAACACGCCGACTGAATGTCGGTCCAGACCGCGCTGCCGATGCGGGCATCCCACAAGACACCTTCGCCAAGGACATTTTTAACGTCGAGAATGGTCGGTGGCTTCATGTGCATCGTCCCTGTGCCCCGCGTCGCGGTTTTCTTTATCCACCCGCGATAGCGAGCCGCACCCCCTTTGCGCAACCGGGCCGGGCGGCTATAGCACGCGCTATGTCCTCACTACGCCCTTGGCGCGATATTACGCGTCGTCAGTCCCGCCAGATCATGGTCGGTAACGTCCCCGTGGGCGGCAACGCGCCCGTGACCGTCCAGACCATGACGAACACGCTCACGTCCGACCCCAATGCGACGATCAACCAGATCCGTCGCTGTGAGGATGCCGGTGTCGACATCGTTCGCGTTTCTTGTCCCGATGTCGAATCGACCGCGGCCCTCGGCGAAATCGTGCGTGCCGCCAATGTGCCGATCGTTGCCGACATCCATTTTCACTATAAGCGTGCGCTCGAGGCGGCTGACGCGGGTGCTGCTTGTCTGCGGATTAATCCGGGCAATATCGGTTCGAGCGAACGCGTCGGCGAAGTTGTGCGCGCGGCAAAAGCCAATGGCTGCGCGATCCGGATCGGCGTGAACGCCGGCAGCCTCGAGCGCGATCTGCTCGAAAAATACGGCGAACCATGCCCCGAAGCGCTCGTCGAATCAGCGCTCGATCATATCAAGCTGTTGCAGGATCATGATTTTCACGAGTTCAAGGTCGCCGTGAAAGCATCCGACTTTTTCCTTGCCGTTGCCGCCTATCAACAGCTTGCCGAAGTCGTCGATTGCCCGCTGCATCTGGGGATTACTGAAGCGGGCGGCTTTGTCGGCGGCACCGTAAAGTCAGCGATCGGGATCGGCTCGCTGCTCTGGTACGGGATCGGCGACACGATCCGCGTGTCTTTGTCGGCAGAGCCCGAAGAGGAAGTCCGGGTCGGCTTCGAAATCCTGAAAGCGCTTGGTATTCGCAATCGCGGCGTTCGCGTCGTCAGTTGCCCCAGCTGTGCGCGCCAGGGTTTCGATGTAATCCGTACGGTGCAGAAACTCGAAGAGCGGCTGCAACATATCCGCACACCGATGTCGCTGTCCGTGCTCGGCTGCGTCGTGAACGGCCCCGGCGAAGCACGCGAAACCGACATCGGGCTGACCGGCGGTGGGAACGGCAAGCATATGGTTTTCCTGCGCGGAGTGACTGACCACCATGTCGGCGACGACCAGATCCTCGATCACATCGTAAAGCTTGTCGAAGCCAAAGCCGCCGAGATCGAAGCCGGCACCGTGCTCAGCATGGATTCGATGCACGGGCTGGCGGCTTGAGTTTTTCGGCGGTTTCTATACTGTTGAAAACGAGTATAGAAAGGCGTCGTTATGGGATTGAGCATCAAGGACCCCGAAACCGAAGCGCTTGCCCGCAAGCTGGCGGCGCATCGAGGTGTTTCGCTGACGAGCGCAATCCGCGGGGCGCTCGCTGAATCCCTCGCAAACGACAATCAGTTGCGCGAAGCCGAAATCGAGCGCCGACTGGCAGCGATCAAGGAAATTCAGGCGCAGTTCGCCGCGCTTCCGGCGCGCATGACGATGGAGGAAGTGGACGCTTGGATGTACGATGAGAACGGCCTACCACATTGATCGTTGTCGATACATCTGCACTTATCGCAATCATCAAGTCTGAACTAGAAGCGACTCAATTTCAGCAGCTGTTATTGAATACTGCTGATGTTCTTCTTGCTGCGCCGACGAAGTTTGAGACATTGATGGTTCTTCACGGCCTAAAACTGGGTGACGCACAGATTCTTGGTCGCAATTTAATATTGCAGGCAGATATCCGGATCGTCGAATGGACGGATCAGCTCGCCGATGAAGCATTCGCTGCCTTCTCGCGTTATGGCAAAGGCCAGCACCCCGCGAAACTGAATTTCGGTGATTGTATGAGCTATGCCCTTGCCAAGTCGCTCGGCGTGCCCTTGCTGTACAAGGGCGACGGCTTTGCGAAAACCGACGTTATTCCGGCGGCAGCGGCCTCGGCTTGAAATCATCGTCGAGCGCGACGAACGTAAAGACGCCACTCGTCACTTTGACTTCCTGCTGCCCACGGTCGCGGCTGGCGATCACGTC
>JANODH010000373.1:0-5918 GCA_031412595.1 Sphingomonas sp.
TGCCGGCCGTTAAAACACTGGCGGAGCTCGGGTTCGAAATCGTCGCGACAAGCGGTACGGCGGACTATCTCGAGCAGCAGGGAATACCGGTGACCCGCGTCAACAAAGTCGCACAAGGGCGGCCGCACATCGTCGATCGGATCAAGGATGGCAACATCCAGCTGATATTCAACACAACCGAAGGGTGGCAGAGTCTCAGAGATTCGGCGGAAATCCGAAAATCGGCGCTGACGGGTAAAATCTGCTCGTTCACGACGGCCGCGGCGTCGGTTGCCGCGGCACAGGCGATTGCTGCGCTGCAAACACGCGGGCTTGAAGTCGCGTCGCTCCAGTCTTATCATTTGCGGCTGGCAAGCTGATCCTGACGGCGCGACAGAACAGCACTCCCGTCACTGGGGGCCGAATTGCTATTGAATAGAAAGACGTGAGGATATGGCGACAGTCGACAAAATGCCGATGCTGGTTGAGGGGCAAAAAATGCTGCTCGCGGACTTGTCTCGCCTGAAAGCCGAGCGGCCCGAAATCATCGATTCGATCGAGGAAGCCCGCGCGCACGGTGATCTGTCGGAAAATGCAGAATATCATGCAGCCAAAGAGCGTCAGGGCCAAGTCGAAGCGATGATCGGTGATATCGAATCGAAACTAAGTCGCGCGATGGTCATCGATCCTGCTGCGCTGTCGGGCGACAAGATCGTGTTTGGCGCGACCGTGACGTTGCTGGACGAAGACGATAAACCAGTGAAGTATCAGATCGTTGGCGAAACCGAAGCCGATGCGAAGTCCGGTCGGATATCCTATAACTCGCCGCTTGGCCGTGCGCTCATCGGGCGTAAAGTCGAGGATGATGTCGAAGTTACTGTGCCATCGGGCGACAAATATTTTCAGGTTTCGAAAATAGAGTTCATCTAGCGTGGCAGCCGGTGGACGGCCTGCACGGCTGACCTATTCGATCGCTGCTGTGACTGTGCTTGCTCATATTGCCTGGCGACTGTTCACGTCCGACGGGTTCATGACCGAACAATTGGGTTTCATTCCGTTGCGTTTTTCATCCGAAGCGCTGGGGTTTTTCGTTCCGGCTTGGTTGACGCCGCTGACGGCCACGCTGGCGCACGGTGATTTCGTGCACCTCGGCTTCAACATGCTAATGCTCGTTTATTGTGGGCGCTCGGTCGAAGCAGTGCTTGGCACAGGGCCGACGGCAACGCTTTATGTCATGGGCGCCTATGTCGCTGCGGCTGGCCAGTTTTTCGTGGGGCCTGTGTCGCCAGTACCGATGATCGGCGCCAGCGGGGCCATTTCGGCTGTGGTTGCCGTTTACGCGCTTCTGTTCGGCCGCAATGACGTGAAGCGCGTGGGGCCTATCCCGTCCCACTGGGTGCGCGCGATTTGGCTGGCCGTGGCGTGGACCGCGATCCAGTGGATGATCGGGTTGGTCTCGAGCGGAGGCGGTTATCAGATTGCAACGGCAGCGCATGTCGGGGGCTTTCTTGCCGGGCTGGCGCTTGCCCGTCCGTTGCTAGCCTGGCGCTACCGCAGCGCTTAATTGCTCGGTTCTGCCCGCAATTGCGCAAAGGGATGCGCAGCCACGCTGTTATCGCGATAACGCGTGAGTTTCGGGCCGACGAGTGACCAGCGCAGCGGCTTGGCAATCGGTATGTAACCGGCATGTTCGGCATAGGCCGCATCGGCGCGGGCCATTGCCGCAGACCGCTGACCGAGAGTTGGCGCAGCGCGAGCCTCCGTCAGAGCAGTTTCGCCTATCGGACCGCAACTGATATTATAGTCGCAGCCGGTGCGTGTGAGGTACCAGTTGGCACTGCTATTGGGGGCCACTTCATCAATCAGGCGCAGGTCTGCTTTCGCGTCTGCCAGCGGAACGCGAAGGACAGGCACGCCAATCCGTTGGAAATCGGCCCGCAACCGAGCAAAGAGCATGGCCATTCCAGGGCCATCGGGAAGCGCGATGCGGACCGCAGTGATCGCACCCCGTGCGCGTTTCCAGCTGGCGATACGCCGTCGGGCAAAATCGATCCGTTCATTCAGGCTAAGGCTTGTCCAGCTTGGCAGGGCAGGCGGTCTGCCGCTGTCGAGTTGGACAGGGAGCAAGCGGTCCATGAGTGTCCAACGGGGGACAGCTAAAGCTGCTGCAATTGCTTCCCGATCGATTGCCATTGCCACGGCCTCCCGCAGCGTCCTTTCCCTCAAAAACGGCGCGCGCGGCATGATGGCGAGGCCGAATAGTCCTTCTGCTGGATCGCGCCGCAGCCTCGCCGTTCCGGTTAGCTGCCCGGCATCGACATAAGGCCAATCGGCGACCGTTCCGCCGATAACGATGTCACTGGTACCATTGATAAACCGTGCGACTGCGAGTGATGCGCGACCACCTTTAAGATGAACATGCCGGGCATCGACCGCGCTTTCCTCGTCTGCCGCAGCCATTGGATCGGCAACGGGCCGTAGAACGAGCGCATTGCCGGCACGCTCCGCGATGCGCCACGGCCCAAGCCCCGAGCCGTTGCGGCGAATCCCGAGTTCGGGCTGGGCAAGTAGCTGAAGCATCATCGGCCGTGGGGCCTTCAACCGGATTTCAACCACACGGCCCGTCATGCCGACAACGGCATCGATTGCGCCGAGCAAAGGCTTCAGCCGGTTTTCGCTGTTTGCGGCGATCGCGCGATTGAGGCTGGCGGCAACGTCGCGTCCCGTGACTTCGCGACCGTCGGGCCATTTCAGCCGTTGGATGCGGAACACGATACTGCGTCCATCATCGGTCACGACCCAGCTTTCGGCCAGCGCAGGCTCGATCTGACCGGTGGCGTCGAAAGCAACGAGGCCCATCGCCGTTTCGCGCATCAGAATGCTGCGCGACGGATCGAGCATTTCACGATCGGGATCGCCAAGCTTTGGCGGCGACCCGATCATGCTGATATCGATACGGTTCGGATCATCGGCCGGGGCGCAACCGGCAATCAGCATCAAGGCAATGCCGTAAACAGCGCGCCCATAGCTCCGACGGTTAGCGATAATCTGCCGGAATGCCATTTTCACCGCCCAGTTTTGTGACCACGTTAAGCGCGATCGATGATCGTAAGCAAGGTATCGCGGATCGGGTTCATCGTGCTGCGATGAAGTGGTGCGGGCGGTGGGAATCGAACCCACACGGGCATAAGCCCAACGGATTTTAAGTCCGTTGCGTCTACCGGTTCCGCCACGCCCGCACAACCGGTCCGGCCCTAACCGTTGCGATCCGCCAAGCCAAGGGAAACGCGCTTGCCCCGGTGCGCGCGCTGCCCCTATGACAATGCAGAGGGGAACGCCATGACTGCACCGTCGATGCCTGCAACCGACGCACCGATCGATCCGAAACGCGACCGGTTGGTGATCGTCGCATCGTCGCTCGGCACCGTGTTCGAATGGTATGATTTTTTTCTCTACGGTATTTTAGCGGCCCTTTTGGGTCGACTGTTTTTTCCGTCGGACAATGCAACGGCTGCCACACTGGCCAGCCTTGCCGCATTCGGCGCGGGCTTTGGCGTGCGGCCGCTTGGCGCGATCATATTCGGTTATTTCGGCGACAAGATCGGCCGGAAATATACGTTCCTGGTGACGATTACACTGATGGGCGGCGCGACGGCGGCAATCGGATTTCTGCCGACTTATGCAACAGCGGGCATCTGGGCACCCATACTTCTTGTCGTCATGCGGCTGCTTCAGGGGCTGGCGCTGGGCGGCGAATATGGAGGCGCGGCAATTTATGTCGCTGAGCACGCGCCGCAAAACAAGCGCGGGCAATATACCAGCTGGATCCAGATGTCGGTCGCGGGTGGTTTCCTGCTGTGTGTCGTCGTTGTGCTGGCCTGCCGCCATTCGATGAGCAAGGAAGCGTTCGAAGCTTGGGGCTGGCGCATCCCGTTCCTTGCTTCACTCCTGATGCTGGCAATCTCGCTCTACATCCGCATGAAACTGTCCGAAAGTCCAGTCTTTAACGCCATGAAGGCTGCCGGAACGACGTCGAAAAATCCGCTGCTCGACAGCTGGCGGCATCCCGGCAACAAAGGACGTATTCTGATTGCGTTGTTCGGGGTCGGCGCGGGCCTGACCGTGATTTATTACACGTCGCAGTTCTACACGCTGTATTTCCTGCAAGGCACGGCGCGCGTGGCCGAGGAAGAAGCGCTGCTGTATATGGCGGTCGGCGCTGTGATTGCGGCGCCCTTTTATGTGCTATTCGGCGCGCTAAGCGATCGCGTGGGGCGCAAGCGGTTGTTGCTGGTCGGCTATGCGCTGTCCGCCATATTCATCTTTCCGCTGTTTCACATGATGGCCGATGCTGCCAATCCGGCCTTGTCACGCGCAACTGCGGCATCGCCAGTGAAGCTTGAGCTCCCTGCCTGCGACTTCAGCGTCTTCGCGCCCAAGCAGGAAAGCGAATGCGGCAAGGCACTGGCGTATCTCGCCAAGCGCGGGATCAGCTATACGAAGATTCCGCCTTACGCCGATGGCGAGGTCGCGTTTCAGGTGGGGCAGACGCGCATCGCAGGCTTCGATGATAAAGCCTACACGGCAGCATTGGTCGATGCAGGTTATCCCGACAAAGCGGACCCAGCCGACAAGCAGCCGTGGAAGATCATTCTTTCGATTGCGCTGCTGATCGGGCTGTCTGCAATGACCTATGGCCAAGTGGCGGCGATCCTCGTTGAAATGTTTCCGGCGCGCATCCGCTACACGTCGATGTCGATCCCTTATCATATTGGGACTGGCTATTTCGGTGGATTCCTGCCGTTTATATCCCAGTATATCGTGGTAAAAACAGGCGATGCCTATGCCGGACTCTGGTACACCGTCGGCGTCGTAGTAATGGCTTTCATTGTCAGTGCGATCTGGTTGCCCGAGAATGCAGGGAAACCGCTGGACGCAGACATTTGAGTGCAGCGCTGCGTCTCCGGCTCGATGGTGAAGCGCTGGTTGCGAACTGGCGCTGGCTTGATGCGCAATCGGGGGGGGCGGCCTGTGGGGCAGCGGTAAAGGCTGATGGCTACGGCCTTGGCGCGCACGAAGTGGTGGCGCGGCTCGCAAACGCTGGGTGCCGCGATTTCTTTGTGGCGACGTGGGACGAAGCGCAAGCGCTTGGCTCGCTACCGCAGGGCTGTTCGTTGTCCGTGCTCCATGGCGTTCGTGCCGAGGATATGGTTGTGGCTGTGCGGTCGGCGGCGCGGCCCGTTTTGAATACGGCTGCACAAGTAGCGCGGTGGCGCGAGACCGGGCTGCCGTGCGACGTGATGATCGATACAGGCATGAACCGGCTCGGCCTCGCAGCGGGCGATGATCTGTCTGGGTTGAAAATCGAGACGCTGATGAGTCATTTGGCGTGCGCTGATGAGGATAGCGCGGTGAACGAATTACAGCGTGCGTCATTTTCGGAAGTCGACGTTGCGGCGAAGCGGCGTAGCCTTGCGAATTCGGCAGGCATCTGCCTGGGGGGCGACTATGCTTTCGATCTGACACGACCCGGGCTTGCGCTATACGGCGGGGTTCCGCGTGTGGAAGCTGTGGGCCATATCGCGCCGGTGGCGCACATTGAAGCGCAGATTATCCAGCGCCGAACCGTGCAGGCAGGCGCAAGTGTGGGCTATGGCGCGACGTGGGTAGCGGACAAGGATACGGCCGTTGCCGTGCTCAATGTCGGCTATGCGGACGGTTATCGTCGCAGCTTTGCCGAAAACGGGACTGCCGGCAGTGGGCGCTTTGCTGTGGTCGGGCGCGTCTCAATGGATTTGCTAGCCGTCGATTTGAGTACCGAACCGTCACTCGGCGAAGGCGACTGGATTTCGATCGATTATGATCTGCCGCGCGCGAGCCAAGCCACGGGTGCGTCGCAATATGAGTTGCTCACCGGGCTCGGCGCTCGGTTCGAGCGG